>VHCN01000021.1 GCA_016871675.1 Verrucomicrobiota bacterium | reverse complement strand
GATCAATCAGCGTGTTGGCCCACGAGAACTCGAGCTTGTTGATGCCCTTGCGGAACGTGAGCACCCGCGTCTCCTTCACCAGCGTGAGATCGGCGGAGTTGTAGATGGTCAGCTGGACCGTGTCGCGCCCGGGCAAAGTGACCACGTTGATGCGGGCGGAGGCGCCGGGCGCGAACAGGAGCGCCACGGCCAAGGCGAGCGAAAGCCCGGTGCCACCGGGACTCCAGCCACCGCGCATTGAACAAGTCATCGGGTCGTCGTTGGGGCCAGGGCGGTATTGCATCCGGCGCATCAGACGGAATGACGGAGGAAATCCCTCCCGGCAAGCGGATTCTGATCCGGACGCGCCGGCGGCCGCGGCCCCTGTGCGGGGATTGAACAACGCCCGGCGGCGCCGGGTCTGATGGCCATGAACCGTTCGCATTCTGAGTTGCTTCCGGCGCGGAAACGGCCATCTTTCGCCGCAACCATGAAACGAACCCCCGTTCCAGTGTTCGCGCTCTGCATTCTCGCGCTGGCGGCATCCGCCGTCCAGTTTACGCAGGAGCAGGCCGGCAAGATCGCCCAAGCCGTTGGCACGCTGCTTGACACCGCCCACTACAACCGCAAGGCCCGCTTCGACGACACCATCTCGGAATCCTTCCTCAAGAACTACCTGGACTCGCTCGATTACAACCACCTCTACTTTCTGCAGAGCGACGTGGACGAATTCTACAAGCGCTTCGGCCGAAACCTCGACGACCTCACCAACAAGGCCGACGCGTCGCCGGCGTTCGAGATTTTCGGTCGCTTCCTCAAGCGCTCCGACGAGCGAACCGACCTCGCGCTGCGGCTGTTGAAGGAAACGCACGACTTCACCCGCAACGAGACCATCGCCATCCAGCGCAACAAATCCCCGTGGCCCCGGGACGAGACCGACGCCGAGCAACTCTGGCGCGCGCGCATCAAGTATGACCTCCTGCAGGGCCGCTTGAACAAGGACCCGCAGGAGAAAACCGTTGAAAACCTCCGCAAGCGCTACCTGCGCGTGCAGAAAAACTTCCGCGACTTCGAGACCTCGGAAATCCTCCAGACTTACCTTTCGTCGCTCGGGCATGCCTTCGACCCGCACTCGGAGTATATGGCGCCCGAGGATGCGAAGGAATTCGAGGTCAAGAACATCAAGCTCTCGCTCACCGGCATCGGCGCGCTGCTCGAATACGAGGACGGCTACACCAAGATCAAGGCGCTCACGCCCGGCGGACCCGCCGAGAAGAGCAAGCTGCTCAAGCCCGGCGACCGCATCATCGCCGTCGCGCAAGGCGCCGCGGACGCGGTGGATGTCGTCGAGATGCCGCTCACCAAGGTCGTCAACCTCATCCGAGGCAAGCTCGACTCCGAGGTGCGCCTCACCATCATTCCCGCCGGCAGCACGGGCGGGGAGAACCGCATCATCAAGCTCATCCGCAAGGAAATCCCCCTGGCCGACCAGAAGGCCAAGGCGCGGCTCATCGAGCACCCCGATCCCGCGGGCAAGTCGCAGCGCCTCGGCGTCATCAACCTCCCGCAGTTCTACGACAACTGCGCCCGCGACGTCGGCCAGCTCATCGGCCGGCTCCAAAAGGAAAACATCACCGGGCTCGTCCTCGACCTGCGGCGCAACGGCGGCGGTCTGCTCCCCGAGGCCGTTGAACTCACCGGCCTCTTCATCAAGAAGGGGCCCGTGGTGCAAGTCCGCAACCACCGCGGCGAGACCCAAGTCCTCGCGGACGACGACTCGAAAGTCGCCTACGACGGCCCGCTGATCGTCCTCGTGAGCCACCTGAGCGCGTCCGCTTCCGAGATCGTGGCCGCGGCCTTGCAGGATCACGGTCGCGCCCTCGTCGTCGGCGATTCCACCACCCACGGCAAGGGCACCGTCCAGACCCTCCTCCCGCTCAACCAGTATCTCCGCGGCGCCGTCGCCCAGGACCCCGGCAAGCTCAAGTTCACCGTGCAAAAATTCTACCGCGTCGAGGGCACCACCACCCAGAAAATCGGCGTCTCGCCCGCCATCACCCTTCCATCCATCTACGACGTCATGGAAATCGGCGAGGCCAGCCTCCCCAACTGCCTCCCCGCCGACAGCATCAACGCCGTCCGCCACGACGACCTCGAACTCGCCCGACCCTTCACCGCCGAACTCAAGAAGCGCTCCGCCGGGCGCGTCGCCTCCGCGCGCGACTTCGACTACCTCCGCGAGGACATCGAACGCGTGAAGAAACAGCAGGCCGACAAGACCATTTCGTTGAACGAGCAGCAGCGCGTCGCGGAAAGGAAGGAAATCGAGACCCGCGCCGAAGCCCGCAAGAAAGAGCGCGCCGCCCGCGCCACCGCCGACGACAAGGTCTTCGAAATCACCCTCGACACGGTGAAGGAGAACAAGCCCCTCGTGCTCGCCCGCAAAACGCCGCCCGGCGGCGCCTCGGGCGCCGCGAAAGACAACCAACCCATCGCCGCCGCCGCCATCCCCGCCGCCGACCCCGATGCCGACCCCGAGAGCGAGGCTGTGGCCACGGTTGACCCGCACCTGCTCGAGACGTTGAACATCCTCGGCGACTACTGCGAACTGCTCGCCAAGGCGGGCCGCTTGAAGGGCGAGAAACTCGTCCTCACGCCGGCCGCGAAGTGACGCCGGGCCGGGCGGCGCAACGAACCATCCACCCGGGTGTTGACCACTGAAGCATTTCAGACGCAGGCCGCGACCATGCACCGTTTCTTCACGCCACTGCTCCGGGTTCTTTACGGGTTGCTGGCCATCGTGCTCATCGGCCATCACTCGATGCCGCGCCTGCTCGCGAGCCGGTGGAACTGTGAGCGGCTGTATCGCGTGCTCGAAACCGGCGAACCCGCCGCCCGCAAGCACGCCGCGATCGCGCTCGCGCACGTCGGCGGCGAGGAGCAGTTGCTCCGCGCCCTGCAAGCGCCGAATCAGGATTTGCGGCAGCTCGCGGCCGGCGCGCTCTTCGAACTCTGGCTCGGCTCCGCCGGCGCCGCCGCGCGCGCCGACCTGTTCGACGCATTCCAGTCCATCCAGAAGAAGCACCACCACCACGCCCTCGCGATCCTCACGCAGGTCATCCAAATGCACCCGCAGTTTGCCGAGGCGTGGAGCCGCCGCGCCGCGTTGCGCATCAATCTTGGCCAGTTCGACCTCGCCCTCGAGGATGCCCAGCGCGCCGCGATCCTCAACCCCGCCAACTTCGCCGCGTGGCAGGAGATGGCCATCTGCTACATGAAGTTCGGCAGATACGACGCCGCGATCCGCTCGTGGCGCACCTCGCTCCGGCTGATGCCGTTCGATCCGAACGCGCGGCAGATGCTCCGCCATTGCCTCGAACTGCGGCGCGAACCCGCCCGCCCGCTCCCGCCCTCGCGCTGGCGCCAGATCGTTTGAGCCGCGCGTCTTGCCACGTCCACTCGCCCAAGTCACCACGCGCCGTCCTCATGACCATCGCCGTCCCCAAGGAGATCAAGGATCAGGAATACCGTGTCGCACTCCTGCCCTCCGCCGCCTACCAGCTCATCAAGCGCGGGCACGCCGTCGTTGTGCAGCGCGGCGCGGGCGTGGGCTCGGGTTATCCCGACTCTGACTACGAGCAGGCCGGCGCGAAACTGCTCGACACGCCCGCCGAGGTTTTCGCCGCGGGCGACCTCGTCGTGAAGGTCAAGGAGCCGCAACCCTCCGAGATTCCGCTGCTGCGCCCGGGACAACTGCTCTTCACGTATCTCCACCTCGCGGCCAGCCGCGCGCTTACCGACGGACTCGTCCGTTCCGGCGCGACATGCCTCGCCTACGAAACCATCGAGGTCAACCGCCGCCTCCCGCTGCTCGAGCCCATGAGCGAAATCGCCGGCCGCATGAGCGTCCTCGTCGGCGGCTACTTCCTCGCCAAACACTGCGGCGGCAGCGGCGTCCTGCTGGGCGGCGTGCCCGGCGTCCTGCCCGGCAAAGTCATCGTCATCGGCGGCGGCGTCTCGGGCGTGAACGCCGCCCGCATGGCCACGGGACTCGGCGCGGACGTCACCATCCTCGAGGTCGACGTCGAGCGCATGCGCTTCCTTGACATCACGCTCCACACCGCGCACACGCTCTACTCCAACGAGGCGCACCTGATGGAACTTCTCCCCAACGTGGACCTTCTCATCGGCGCCGTGCTCGTCCCCGGGGCGAAGGCGCCGAAGCTCATCCGACGCGACATGCTCCGCCGGATGCGTCCCGGCAGCGTCGTCGTGGACATCGCCATCGACCAAGGTGGATGCTGCGAGACGTCCCGCCCGACGACGCACCACGACCCGGTCTTCGTCGAGGAAGACGTCACCCACTATTGCGTCGCGAACATGCCCGCCGCGTTTGGCCGCACCGCGACGCAGGCGCTCACCAACGTCACCCACCGCTACATCGAGCTGCTGGCGGACTTCGGCCTCGCCGAGGCCTGCCACCGGATGCCCGCGCTCACCGGCGGCATCAACGTCATGTCCGGACGCATCACCTGCAAGGCCGTCGCCGAGGCGCACGGACTTCCATCCGGGCCGGCGGTTCTTTCGTAGGCGCCGCGTTCATGCGGTTCCGGCCCGCGGCGACCCTCCCGTCGCAAACTCGCACGGCACCCGCACGGCCGCCGCCAGCCGGTCGAGATACGCGTCGCGCGAAATCTCCACCGCCCCAAACCGGGCCGTCGTGTCCGTCATCATCTGGATGTCGAACAACGTGAAGCCACGCTCGCGGAGCCGCGCCGCGAGCGACACGAGCGCGACTTTCGACGCGTCGCTCACGCGATGGAACATCGACTCCCCGGCAAACAGCCCGCCGACGGCCACGCCGTAGATTCCGCCCGCGAGTTTGCCGTCCTGCCAGCACTCGACACTGTGCGCGTGGCCGAGTTCGTGCAGCCGCGTGTAAGCCTCGATGAAATCGCGGCTGATCCAATTCCCCGACCGCCGCGCCCGCGCGCACCCCTCCATCACCCCGCGAAAGGCGCGGTTCTCCGTCACCTCGAACGCGCCGCGCCGCATCACCCTCGCGAGGCTGCGCGGCACATGCATCCGGTCGAGCTCGAACACCGCGCGCGGGTCCGGCGACCACCACGTCACCGGATCCACCGTCCACGGGAAAATCCCCGAGCGATACGCGAGCAGCAGGCGCTCCGGCTGCAAGTCGCCGCCGATCGCCACCATGCCGCCGAGGCCGTGCGTCTCCCGCGCTTCACGCGGATCGGGAAACCACAGCCCCCGGTCGAGCAACGCTGGAATGGAATCCGCGGTCGCCACGCGGGGATTGAAGCCCAAGGTCCCATCGCCGGGAAGCGCAATGGGCAGGCGAGCCCTGAATTGCATTGCCCCATGTCACGGGCGTGGCTCTCATCGCGGCGTGGCCCGGCTCCATCCCCTCGTGAAGTATTGGCTCCCGGTCGTGCTTTGGATGGCCGTCATCTTCGGCGGGTCCACCGGCGCGTTGTCCGCGCAACGCACGTCGCGCGTCATCGGGCCGCTGCTCCGGTGGTTCAAGCCGGAAGTCACCGACGACACCATCCGCGCCGTGCAATTCTGCATCCGCAAGACCGGGCACGTGACCGTGTATGCCGTGCTCGCGTGCCTCTGGTGGCGCGCGCGCCGCAAACCGCAGCCCGGCGACACGCGCCCGTGGGACTGGCGCGCCGCCGGTGAATCCGCGCTCGTGGCCGTGCTCTATGCCGCGACGGACGAGTGGCACCAATCGTTCATCCCGTCGCGCGAAGGCTCCGCGTGGGACGTGCTGCTCGATGCCGCGGGCGCGTCGCTCGGGCTCGTGGTGTTGTGGCGCGCCGGCCTGCGTCGGGGCTGGTGGCCGGGGACGGTCAACCGCCGGAGCGAATGAAACGCCCGCTCGTTCCCATCGCGCTCGCTTACGCGGGCGGCGTGCTCGCGGCGCGGGCGTGTCCGGTGGAACTCCCGCTGTGGTGGCTGATCACGGCCGGCGCGCTCATCGCGTCGCTCGCGCTGGCGCGGGCCTCATGGCGCGCCCGGCTGCTCTGGCCGCTGCTCGTCGCCGCCGGTTGCGCGAATCTCACCTCGCGCACGGCCATTCTCTCGCGGCACGACCTGCGCGCGGCGGCCGGGTCCGCGGCCGAACTCGTCGCGCTTCGCGGCTCGCTTGCCGAAACGCCGAAGCACCGCGTGTTCATCCAGCACGAGGAAGAGGCCGTCCGCACGCATGCCGTCATCGAGGTCACGGAACTTCGCCGCGACGGGGCGTGGCTTCCCGCCACCGGCCGCGTGGCGGTGACGACTCCCGGCGCGATGGACGGGGCGTTCTTCGGCGGGCGCGGCGTCGAGGCGTTCGGCGTGCTGCATCGCCCGAAGGCGGCGGCGGCTCAAGGGCTGTTCGACTATCGCGAGCACCTGCGCTGGCTGGGCATTCACTTCCAGCTCGACACGAAGGGCACGAACGACTGGCGGCTCGCGCCCGCCGCCGCCGCGCCTGCGCCGCCGATGACGGACCGGTTCTTCAACTGGGCGCAACGCACGCTGGCGCGCGGGCTGGCCGCCGAGGACGAATCGTTGCGGCTCCTCTGGGCGATGACGCTCGGGTGGAAGACCGCGCTCACGGACGAAGTCAGCGAGCCGTTCATGCGTTCGGGCACGATGCACATCTTCGCCATCAGCGGGCTGCACATCGCGCTCATCGCGGGAATCCTCGTGGCGCTGCTGCGCGTGGCGCAGGTGCCGCGCGCGTGGTGCGGGCTGGTGGTGGTGCCGCTCATCTGGTTTTACACCGGGGCGACGGGCTGGCAGGCGAGCGCGATCCGCTCGACCATCATGATGACCGTCATCATCGCCGGCTGGTCGCTGCGCCGGCCGGGCGACTTGCTCAACTCGCTCGCAGCGGCGGGCGTCATCATCCTCGTGTGGCAGCCGGAGCAGCTCTTCCAGGCGAGCTTCCAGCTCTCGTTCTTCGTCGTGCTGAGCATCGCGCTGCTGGTGCCGCCGTTCGAGGAGCGGTCTTGGAAATGGCTCAAGCACGACCCGATGCTGCCGGATGAACTGCGTCCGCGCTGGCGGCGCATGCTGGACCGTCCGCTGCACTGGCTGGCGTCAAGTATCGCGACATCGCTCGCGGCGTGGCTCGGGTCGCTGCCGCTCACGGCGTATTACTTCCACCTGTTCACCCCCGGGAGCCTCGTCGCGAACGTGCTCGTCGTGCCGCTCAGCGCGTTGGCGCTCATGGCGAACCTCGGCGCGCTCGTGTGCGGCGGCTGGCTGCCGTGGCTCACGGAGCTCTTCAACCACAGCGCGTGGCTCTGGATGTCGCTCATGGTGCGCGTCAGCGAGTGGACCGCGACGCTGCCCGGCGCGTGGACTTACACGCGCCCGCCGACGGCGTTTGAGTTCATCGCGTTTTATGCGCTCGTGATGCTTACGGTGAGCGGCTGGCTGTTCGCGCCCGGGCGGCGGCGGCGCGTCGCCGTGGCGGTCGCGCTGCTCGTGGTGTGCTGGGGCGCGGGGCTCCTCCGCGAACGGGCGACGGCGAAGATCACCGTGCTGGCGGGTGCCAACGCGATCTTTGCCGATGCGCCGGGGAGCGCGGACGATTTGCTGGTGGATACCGGCGCGGAGGGCGCGGCGAATTTCATCGTGAAGCCGTTCCTCCGCGGGCAGGGCGCGAACCGTGTGACGACGCTCGCCCTCACGCACGGTGATCTCCGGAATGTCGGCGGGTTCACGAACATCGCCGCCGTGTTCCAACCCGTCGGCGTGGTCACAAGCGGCGTGCGGTTCAGGTCGCCGGCGTATCGGGGCATTGCGGCCTCGCTTGAAAGTTCGCCCGGCCGCTGGCGACAAGTGAAGCGCGGCGACACCGTGTCCGGCTGGACCGTGCTCCACCCGGAAGGAACGGAGAGATTCACGCAGGGCGACGACAGCGCGCTCGTGCTGCGCGGCGAATTCCACGGCACCCGCGTGCTGTTGCTCTCCGACCTCGGCAAGCCTGGCCAGCTCGCGCTGCTCGACAGCGGGCAGGACTTGCGCGCGGCCATCGTCGTCGCCGGCATGCCGACGCAGGGCGAGCCGCTGGCGGTTGCGCTGCTCGACGCCGTGAAGCCGCGGGCGATTGTGCTTCAGGACAGCGAGTATCCGGCTCAGCGCCGCGCCCCGAAGCAGCTGCGCGACCGTCTCGCCAGCGACGGTGTCCCGCTGTTCATCGCAACGGCGGACGGGACGACGGTGATTGAAGTGAAGCCTGGTGGAGTCACCGTCCGCGCCCCCGGCCGGCCGGCGGTGAATTGGTAGCGACAGGCAGGATGCCTGCCTCCGATGGCCCGCGGTTGCCGGGCTCCTCCCACGCGGTGCGAAGGTGCTTCGCGGTCAGCCGCACGCTCACGGAAGCGCTTCAGGCCGCGAGTCCCTGTGTTCAGTCGCTCGACACCTCTCGCCCCATCTCTCTCCCCTTGTCGGACGAGGGGAGAGGGTGCCCGAAGGGCGGGTGAGGAGTGACGGGAAACTCGAATCAGCTGGATGAGGTTCACACTCACGACTGGCGGAGTGGACATCCCGGCGCGTCCGTTTCAAACTCGGTCATCATGAAACCCCATTTGCGCTTCGTGCTTTGCCTGTTCGCCACGTTTGCTGCGTCCGCTGCCGGGCCCGCACCGGCGCCGTGGAAGGCCGGCGTCGCCACGGTCGTCATCACCCCCGGCACGAACATGTGGATGGCCGGCTACGCAAGCCGCACCAACACTTCGAGCGGCTCCTTCAACGAACTCCGCGCCAAGGCGCTCGCGATCGAGGACGCCGGCGGGGCGCGAATCGTTTTCGTCACGCTTGATCTCATCGGCGTGCCGCGCTCGCTGCGGCTCGGCTTGGAGAAGCGGTTGAAAGACACATTCAATCTCCCGCCGGAGGGACTGCTTCTCAACGCCTCGCACACGCACAGCGGGCCGGAGTTCCGCGTCGGGCGCGCGCCCGCGGACGACGGCGAGTTCAAACCGAGCACGCTCGGCGAACGCTACGGCGTGGAGCTGGAGACCAAGTTGTTCAAGCTCATCGGCGACGCGCTGGCGGCGGGCGCGCCCGCGAGGGTCGGCTTCACGCGCGCCCGCTGCGGCTTCGCGATGAACCGCCGCCTGCCGACGCCGACCGGCTACGCGAACAGCCCGAATCCCGACGGTCCCGTGGACCACGACGTGCCGGTGCTGCGCGTGGACGCCGCGGACGGCACGCTGCGCGCGGTGCTCTTCGGCTATGCGTGCCACAACACGACGCTCGCGCTCTACAAGTTCAGTGGCGACTACGCGGGATTCGCGCAGGAGTTCATCGAGGCGGACAACCCGGGCGTCACCGCGCTCTTCATGACGGGCTGCGGCGGCGACCAGAACCCGTATCCGCGCGGCACCGTGGACCTCGCGAAACAACACGGCCGCACGCTGGCCACGGCGGTCGGCGCCGCGCTGTTGCCGAAGCCGAAGCCGCTCGCGGGCAACCTGCGCGCGGCGTTCGCGACGATTGACATCGCCTACGCGCCGCTGCCGACTCGCGACGAGTTCACGAAGCGCCTCGACTCGAAGGACCGCTACGAGAAGCAGCACGCCGAGCGGATGCTCGCGAAGCTCGACGAGGGCGGGACGCTGCCGGCGACGTATCCGTATCCCGTGCAAGTGGTGCGTTTCGGCAACGACCTCGCGCTTGTGGCGCTGGGCGGCGAGGTGGTGGTGGACTACGCGACGCGGCTCAAAAAGGAGCTCGGCGCGGGCGCGGCGAGCGTGTGGGTCGCCGGCTACTCCAACGACGTGATGGCTTACATCCCGAGCCGCCGCGTCCGTGAGGAAGGCGGCTACGAGGCCGGGGGCGCGATGCGGTTCAGTGCCACGCACCCCGGGCCGTGGGCGCTGACGCTCGAGGAGAGAATCGTGGACACGGTCCACGAACTGAACAAGCGCCTGCTCGCGAAGTGATCGTCGGTGGCTACGGCTTCCGCGCCACCAGGGTGAGCCGCTGCCCCCACCAGACGATCGAGCTGTCTTCGTCCGACACCCGAAAGACACGCAGCGCGGCCTCCGGGGCGTTGGCGACGAGGTCGCGCACGCGCGCGCGGTTTTCCGGCGGCGTGGCGGCGGATTCGAAATACGATTCAAGGTCAGGCATCTTGAAGCCGTGCAATCCGGCGAAAGCCACGCGCAACCCGGCCGCTTCGCACAGTCGGGCCCACGCGCCCGGTGTGAGCAGGCGGTTGTGGCTCGGGTCGCGGAGCTTTTCGACGCGGTGCATCCACGCCTCCGCCTCGGGCTCGCCGTCCTCCACGCTGCCGTCAATGAGCAGGAAGCGCCCGCCCACGCGCAGCACACGCGCGGACTCGCGCACGAACTTCTCCGGCGAACGGAAGTGGTGCGCGGCGACACGGCAACTGACGAGGTCGAAGCTCGCGCCGGCATACGGCAGTTCCTCCGCCGCGTGCCGGCGCGTTTCGACGTCCAACCCGCGTTCGAAGGCCTCGGCTTTTGCCCGCTCGAGCCTCGGCGCCGCGCTGTCCGCGAGCGTGACGCGGTGGCCGAGCGACGCGAAGTAAAGTCCCGTGTGGCCCGCGCCGCATGCGACATCGAGCACACGCGAGCCGGGCGCGAGTTCGAGCCAGGGAACCGCCGCCTGCACGTCGGACACGTTTTCCAACACGTGCCCCGCGCCGCAGCGATGGCTGCGCCTGCCAAACTGCTCCTGCGCGGCTTGTTGGATGGGGTCCAGTTCCATGCCGGTCACGATGCTTCGTGGACGTAGGATTCGTCCAGCACGGATCGAGTTGGCTCGACGGCACGGAGTCTCGCGCCTACGGTGTGAGCCGTTCGCCCTTGAATCCGCTGTTCCAGCGCCGGCTTCGCCGCGCCGCGGCCCTCGCGGCGGTGTGCGCGCTTCGCTTCACCGCGGGCGCCGACCAGGTCGTCCTTACCGAAGTCATGCACGACCCGCCGCGCGGGCAGCCGGCGTGGGTCGAGGTGTGGAACCAGACGGCGACGCCGTTCGACATCGCGAACTGGCGGCTCACCGGCTCGATTGATTTCGCGTTCCCGGATTTTAACGCGACCAACGCGGGCGCGTCCTTCCTCCGCGCCTTCGAACGCATCGTGGTTTCCAGCGCGACGCCCGAGGCCATGCGCGCGGCCTACACGAATCTGCCGCCCAACGCGCGCGTCTTCGGGCCGTGGACGGGGCGGCTCCTGCCCGCGGGAGACCGGCTCTCGCTCAAGGACCGGAATGGCGTCACGGTCTGCACCGTGCAGTGGTCCGACCGCGGCCGGTGGTCGCCCGCGGCGAAGGGCACGGGCCACACGCTCGTGCTGCGCGACAGCAACAAGCGCGTGGACGACTGGCGCAACTGGAGCGTGAGCGCGCGGCCGCTCGGCACGCCGGGCTTCGAACCTCCGCCGGGCACGGCCGAGACGGCGCGAAGCTCCGCACCTGGGACAAACGCCGCGGGCACGCGCCTGCTCGAATTCACGGACTCGTGGCGTTACTGGGGCGCGGCCGCGCCGGTGGATTCGCGATGGCGCGAAGCGAACTTCAACGACGCGGCGTGGCCGCAGGGCGCGGGCCTGCTCGGGTTCGCAGGGGTCGAGATTCCCGCGCCGGGACTGCGCACACGGCTGCAGCCCGGGCCGCTCGCGTATTATTTCCGGCGCGCCTTTGTGTTCAATGGGGACACGTCGAAAGGGCAGGTCACATTCGATGCGTTCCTCGACGACGGCGCGGTGATCCACTTGAACGGCCGCGAAGTCGCGCGCGTGCGGATGCCCGCCGGTGCGGTCGCGCGCGACACGCCCGCGGAAGCCGGCGTGGGCACGGCGGAGGAAGAACGCGGCGTGTTCACGGTGCCGGCGAGCGCGTTCGTGCGCGGCGCAAACGTGCTCGCGGTCGAGGTGCACCAGATCGGACCGCAGAGTTCGGACATCGTGTTCGGGCTGCGGGCGACGCTCGACGCGGCCACGCGCGCGACGAACGCGCCCATTGCGATGCCCAGTCCAGCCGGACTTCTCGGACCCGTGCGATTGAACGAGCTGCAATTCGCGCCGCGCGGCGGGGTCGAGTGGGTCGAGCTGTGCAACCCGTCCAAGCAGGCCGTCCCGCTCGACGGCCTCTTCCTCGCCTCGCGCGCGGATTTCGCGGACAAGGTCCCGCTCGGCGGCACGCTGGCCGCGGGGGCGTGCCGGAGTTGGGCCGCGCCGTTTTACACGCGCGACAACGAGATCACGCTGTTCATCGTCGACGCCGGGGGATGCGTGCGCGATGCCGAGACCTTCGTGCAGCCGCGCGCGGGCCGGAACGTGCAGGCGTTTCCCGACGGCGCGAAGGAGTGGTTCGCGGGCGACAAGCCGACGCGCGACGCGACGAATCATCCCTCGCGGCAGACCGACATCGTCATCAACGAGCTGTTCTTTGACCCGCCGTATCCGCACAAGAAACTCGGGTTCATCGAGCTCTACAACCGCGGCCGCGCGCCGGTGAACCTCGGCGGCTGGGCGTTTACGGAGGGCGTCTCGTTCACATTCCCGCGCGGCGCGAAGCTCGCGCCCGGTGCGTTCCTTGTGGTGGCGCAGGACGCGTCGCGGCTGCGCGGCGTGCACGGGAACATCGAGGCCACCGGGAACTTCAGCGGCAGGCTCGACCACGACGGCGACCTCGTGCGGCTCGTGGATGACCGCGGCAACCTCGCGGACGAGGTGGACTTCCGCGTCGGCGGCGACTGGCCCGAACTCACGCGCGGCGGCGGCAGCAGCATGGAACTGCTCCATCCCGCGCTCGACAACGCGCGCGCCTCGGCGTGGCGCGACAGCGACGAATCCGCCAAGAGCGAGTGGCGAGAATTCAAGTGCTCGGGAATCTACCAGCAGCTTCGCGCGGACGGCGCGCCGGCCGATTTCAAGGAACTGCACTTCCACCTCGTCGGCGACGCTCACATCGCGCTGCGACACATCCAGCTCCTGAAAAACGGCGAGGGCACGAACCTGCTCGCGAACGCGGGCCGTCTCTCGACGAATGGCACGGGCGCGAACGGATGGCTCGCGCAGGGCAATCACTGGGCGAGCTTCGCGACGAACGGCGAGCTGCACCTCGTCGCGGACGGCCACGGCGACAACCGGCCGAACCGCGCGGAGCTTGACTGTCCCGCGATCGAAAGGGGCCAGCGCTACGAACTTCGGTTCGAGGCGCGGTGGGTTTCGGGCACGCCGCGGCTCATCGCGCAGTCGTGGGACCACAGCCTCGGCGATTCGTTTCTCATCGCGCCGCCGATGGCGCTCGGCACGCCGGGCCGGCCGAATTCCCGCCAGCTCGCGGCGCCGCCGCCGCAGGTGGACGACCTTCGCCACAGCCCCGCGGTGCCGAAGAGCAGGGACGCCGTGAAGATCACCGCGAGAGTCGCGGGCGCGGTGCCGCTCGCGCCCGGCGCGGTCAGGTTGTTCCACCGCGCGGACAGCGACGCGGGCAACCTGCCGTGGGAATCAAAGCCGATGTTCGATGACGGCACGAACGGCGACGAGCTCGCGGACGACGGCGTGTTCACCGCGGAGTTGACCGAGCATCGCGCGAACGGGCGCGTGGTGCAGTTCTTCGTGGAGGCGGGCGAGCCCGCGGCGGGCACGCGGCTCCCGAGGCGCGGCGCGGCGTGGCCGGCGATGTTCGTGGTGGACGACCGCGCGGTGCCGCGCGACCTGCGCGTGGCGCGCTACGTCGTTTCGGCCTACGACTACGGCGCGATCAACAACGGCGCGTCGGCGAAGTATGCGGGCAGGTTCCCGCGGCTCTCGAATCACTACTTCAACTGCACGTTCATCCACGACGAGCGCGACATCTTTTACGGCGGCGAAGTGCGGACGGCGGGCAGCCCGTGGACGCGGGGCGGCGACTTGAGCCGCGGGAAACTCAAGCTGCCGCGCGACCGGCCGTTCCGGGGCCACACCAAGTTCACCTACGACAACGACGCGGACGGCGGGAACCGTTTCCACAATCGCATCACCCGCTACTGGCTCTACCTGCTCGGTGAACCGGCGAGTGAGAACGAGTTCATCCGCGTGGTGCTCAACGGCTGGGCCACGCTTTTCCGCGAGGAAACCGAGCCCGTGGGCAACGAGTTTCTTGACCGCATCTTTCCGCGCGGCCGCAACGGGGATCTCTATCGCATCGATGACGAGTGGTGGTTCACCGATGGATGGGGCCAGGCGCCGCAGGACGCGAACTGGGTTTACAAGGGCACCGACCATGCCATCCGCTATCGCACGGAGTGGATGAAGCGCACGAACGAGGCGGAGGACGATTTCACGGCGCTTGTGGGGCTCTTCAAACTGATCAGCGACCCGAAGTCCACGCGCGAGCAGATCGAACGCGTGCTCGACCCGGAGTCGCTCGCCAAAACCATCGCGGTGCGTGGCTACATCGGCGACTGGGACACGTTCGTCATGCACCGCGGCAAGAACGGCTACTTCTACCGGCGGCCCACGGACGGGCGCTTCATGTTCCTGCACTGGGACAGCGACCTGGGCTTCGATGCGAACGGCAGCTTCTGGGGCGGGCGTGTCGAATGGTGGGTCAACAAGCCGTGGAACCGCCGCCTCTGGGCTGGCTACATGGTCGAGATGCTCGACAACTACACGAAGAACTCCGCGCGCTTCAATGCGTGGCTGCAAGCCGAGGAGGACGCGAGCGCGTCCTTCACCGTGGATGCGAACCAGTATCGGAACTTCGCCGCCGTCCGCGAAGGCAAGGCGCTCGGCGCGCTGGGGCCGAATGCCAGGCTGGCTTTCTCACTTGCGACGACGAACGGCGTTCCGATTCCCAACCCTCCCGCGCCGGTCTCGACGCACGAGGAGTCGGTCACGCTTCGCGGCGTCGCGCCTTACGGCGTGGTGCACGTATTTGTGGCCTCGCGCCCGACGCAGCGCGCGGAGTGGCCGGGAGACACGGCGTGGATCCTGCCTCGAGTCGCGCTCAGTCCGGGCGAGAACACCTTCACGATCATCGGCGCCAACCAATGGGGCCGGACCTTGCGCGACCTGAAAGTCACCGTCGTGCGCACAAACGGGATTCCGGGCGGTCGGTGAACCCGCGCCCGTGCGCAAATGGGGCGAACCGGTGGTTGCGCACCCGGGTGGAACCTGCGCAAGGTTTGCGCGCGGGATCATCCGCGTAACCGAAGCCGTTCCACCGCGTCGTCATGCATATGCAGCGTTGCTTGCATCGATTTCGGGCAAACATGAGTTCGCGCAAGACCTTGGCAGGCCGCCTGCTCACTGCACCTGCGCAATCCCTGATCCCCAGAACATGAACCTGAAGTCTCTCTCCCTCTGCCTCGCCCTCGGCTTGGCGGCACCGCTCCTCGTCCTCGCGCAGCAGCAGAAGGGCCCGACCTTTGGCCCGAAGGGAATCCAGAAGGGCGCGCCCGGCGACCCCGACGGCGCGTTCCGCCTGCTCGACTCAAATCGCGACGGCCGGGTGGACAAGGCCGAGTTCGGCCGCATCGCGGAGATTTCACCGCGCTTCAGCGGCCAGCGTGACGGGCTTGATGCGATCTTCCAGTCGCTCGACAAGAACGGCGACAAGCAACTCACGCTCGACGAATACCGCGGCGTCACCGCGCTCCAGCTTGCCGGCAAGCGCATGCTCGACGACCCGACGAAGAAGGCCTCGACAGCCACGGCTCCGACGACGACGGCGTCCAACGAGCGCGCGCCGACGGCGGAAGAATCGAGGTTCTTCGAGTCGAAGATCCGGCCCGTGCTCGCCGACAAGTGCTACAAGTGCCACTCCGCCGCCGAGGGCAGCAAGGTCAAGGGCGGCCTCGCGCTCGACTCGCGCGAAGGCACGCGCAAGGGCGGCGATTCCGGGCCCGCGGTCGTTCCCGGCAACCCCCGCCGCAGCCTGCTGCTCGACGCGATTCGCTACGCGAACAAGGACCTCCAGATGCCTCCCGAAAAGGAAGGCGGCAAACTCCCGGACACCGTCATCAAGGATTTCGAAGCGTGGATCGCGATGGGCGCGCCCGATCCGCGGGCGGGTGGCGTCGTGGCGAAGAAGGACTACGACGCCTCGAAGGCGAAAGATCACTGGGCTTACCAGCCGCCGAAGAAATCTCCCGTGCCCGCCGTGAAGAACACTTCATGGCCGCGGGGAGACGTTGACCGCTTCGTGCTCGCTGCGCTTGAGTCAAAGGGCCTCGCCCCCGTGTCCGACGCCGACAAGCTCACGCTCGTGCGACGGGTTTACTTCGATTTGATCGGGTTGCCGCCGTCGTTCGCCGAGATCACGGCGTTCGTGGAGGACAAGTCGCCCGAGGCTTTCGCCAAAGTCGTGGACAAGCTGCTCGCGTCTCCGCAATTCGGCGAGCGCTGGGGCCGCCACTGGCTCGACGTCGCGCGCTACGCCGAGTCCTCCGGCAAGGATGTGAACGTGGCCTTCCCGCACGCGTGGCGCTATCGCGACTACGTCATCGCCGCGTTCAACGCCGACAAGCCCTACGACCGCTTCGTGCAGGAGCAGATCGCGGGCGACTTGCTGCCCGCGACGGACCCGCGCAAGAGCGCCGAGCAGATTGTGGCCACCGGATTCCTCGCCATCGGCACCAAGTCCATGAACGAGCAGAACCCGCGGCAGTTCTACCTCGACGTCGCGGACGAGCAGATTGACACGATGTCGCAGGCGATCCTCGGCACGACCATCGCGTGCGCGCGGTGCCACGACCACAAGTTCGACCCCATCGCGCAGAAGGACTACTACGCGCTCGCCGGGATTTTCACGTCCACCGAGACACGCTACGGCACGGCGCAGGGCATCCAGAACCGCCACGCGACCGAGCTCGTCGAGCTTCCGAAGGGCGCCGCCGCGCCGACGCTGGGCCGGGCGATGTCGGCGGACGAATTGCAGAAGTCGCAGAAGAAGCTCGCCGACTATCGCGAGCAGCAGCGCGGCATGTTGGGCGACATGGCGAAGCAGAAAGGCAAAGGCCCGCCAACGAAGCAGGACAACGACCCGCAGCGCCAGCTCGAACGGCTCCGCCTCATCGCCGAGTCCGGCGCGCTCGACGCGAAGCTCAAGATGTATGACGAATCCGGCCAGGAGAAGGCGCTCGCGATGGGCGTGCGCGACCTCACCGCGAGCCGCGCCACGGCGATGGTCGGCGGATTGCAGCGCCTCGGGCAGGGACGCTTCGGCGGCATCCGGCCCCCGGAGTTCGGCGCCATCGGCGACGCATCGCTCTACACGCGCGGCGATGTGGACAAGCCCGCCGAGAAGGTCGCGCGCGCCTTTCCCGTCGCGCTCACGCACTCGACCCCGCCGCGCATCCCCGCGGGCGCGAGCGGGCGGCGGGAACTCGCGCAGTGGCTCACGGACTCGAACAACCCGCTCACCGCCCGCGTGTATGTGAACCGCGTGTGGGGCTGGCTCTTCGGCCGCGGTCTCGTGGATTCACCGGACAACTTCGGCACGACAGGGGCCAAGCCCGCGAACCCGCCGTTGCTCGACACGCTCGCGGTGCGCTTCATCGAGAACGGCTGGTCCACCAAGAAGCTCATCCGCGAGATTGTCCTCAGCCGCGCCTACCAGCTCTCGGGCGCGTTCAACGAAACGAACCATGAGGCCGACCCCGACAACGCGCTGACCTGGCGCGCGAGCACGCGGCGGCTCGACGCCGAGTGCATCCGCGATGCGATGCTCGCGGTGAGCGGCGCCCTCGATCTCAAGCCGCCGGTCGGCTCGGTCGTGGCGCGTGCCGGCGACATGCCCATCGGCGGGCCGCGCCTGCTTGGGCTCGGTGAGTCGCAAATCAACGCGGAGGATCTTCACCGCTCGGTCTATCTGCCGATTGTGCGCGACATGGTGCCGGACACGCTCGCGCTGTTCGACTTCCCCGAGCCGAGCCTCGTGAGCGGCGCACGCGAGACGACCAGTGTGCCCGTGCAGGCGCTCTACATGATGAACAGCGACTTCGTGCGCCACCGCGCCGAGCAGCTTGCGCAGCGCGTGACGGGCTGGAAGTCGGCGACAACTCCGGCCGATGCCGCCGCGCAGTTTCGCGAGCGCGTGAACGTGGCCTACTGGCTGGTGTTCACGCGTCCGCCGAATGCGAACGAGCAGCAGGCCGCGGCGGATTTCTTCACGAAGTTCAACAGCGGCCCCGGCCGGGGCAGCGCGAACAGCCCCGCGCTTCAGGTGGCCGCGTGGACGGGGTTCTGCCGCGCGCTGATGGCGAGCGCGGAGTTTCGCTACTTGAACTAGCAGCCGGCACAGACGCGCAGGACTGATACGACCTATCTCAACATGAACACACATCCGGCATTCCCCTGCCAGCGCCTCGCGCCCTTGTTCACGCGGCGCGACGCGCTCAAGGGCGTCTCCTGCGGCTTCGGCTATCTCGCCTTCGCCGGCATCGCCACGCGCGCGGCGGCGGCCGACAAGCCGCTCGCGCCCAAGCAGCCGCACTTCGCCGCGAAAGCGAAGCGAGTCATCTTCCTCTGCATGCGCGGCGGGCCGTCGCATGTGGACACGTTCGACTACAAGCCCAAGCTCGTCGCCGATGACGGCAAGCCCGGCTCGCGCCCCGGCAGCACGTGGATGGCGCCGAGGTGGAAGTTCGCGCAGCACGGCAAGTCCGGCCTGTGGATTTCCGAGCTGTTTCCGAGCCTCGCCGCGCACGCGGACGAGATGTGCCTTGTGCGCTCGATGCACACGGATCTGCCCGCGCATCCGCAGGCGTTCCTGCGGCTGCACACGGGCAGCTCGCAGTTCGTGCGGCCGTCGCTTGGCGCGTGGACGCTCTACGGGCTCGGCACGGAGAACGAAAACCTGCCCGGCTTCATCACGATCACGCCTCCGTCGGGATTTGGCGGCGCGCAGAATTACGGCAGTTCCTTCCTGCCCGCGATCTACCAGGGCACGCGCATCGGCGCGGACAACCGGCCCATCGCGCAGGCCGAGGTGAAGAACATCAAGCCGCCCGTCACCACCGCGGCGCAGCGGCTCGAACTCGACCTCGTGCAGACGCTGAACCGCGAGGCGCTTCGTCGCGATCCGAACAACACGGAGATCGAGGGCGTGATCGAGAGCTACGAACTCGCGTTCCGCATGCAGACGCAGATCCCCGGCCTGATGGACCTGACGAAGGAGAGCGACGCGACCAAGAAACTCTACGGCCTCGGCACGAACGCGACGGACGACTTCGGGCGCAAGTGCCTGCTCGCGCGGCGCTATCTCGAGGCGGGCGTGCGCTTCGTGGAGATTTGCCATGGCAACTGGGACCAGCACTTCGGCCTCACGCGCGCGCTCGAGAACAACTGCACCGCGATTGACAAACCCATCGCCGGGCTGTTCGCTGACCTCAAGCAGCGCGGCCTGCTCAAGGACACGCTGATCGTGTGGGGAGGCGAGTTTGGCCGCACGCCGTATGCGCAGGGCAGCGACGGCCGCGACCACAACAACAAGGGCTTCACGCTCTGGATGGCGGGTGGCGGCGTGAAGGGCGGCACGAGCCACGGCTCGACCGACGACCACGGCGCCGAGGCGGTGCAGGGCAAGGTGCACATCCATGACTGGCACGCGACGATGCTGCACCTGCTCGGGCTCGACCATGAGAAGCTCACCTACCGCTACGCCGGCCGGGACTTCCGGCTCACAGACGTGAAGGGCGAAGTGGTGAAGGGCGTGATCGCATAGCGGTTCGTCCTTGTCCGCGTGGTCGGATTCCAGGCCGCGGGACGGGCGTGAGGAGTTATCGCTCAACACCGGTTGCGGCGCGGCCGGAGCCAGACGTCCAATGACGAGGACGGGCGTGCCGTGCCAGAACTTCCACGCCGATCCAAGGCGCACGTGGGCCGAGGTGTAATTGCCGCCAACGCCGGCGTAGGCGCCCAGCTTGAGGCAGCCGCCCGCCTTGCTGGGCGCCGCCGTCGCTGACGCGGGGACGGTAGGGGCGGCGGGCCGATCGTTCCCGCCGGTTCACGGCGCGAAGCACGCCCCGGGCATCCGGCCCGGCGACGAAATCCGGGCGGGAAACTCCATCCGCCCCGACACGTCCCCGGCGAGGTCGATGCCGGGCGCGGCTTCGACCAGGTGCAGGCCATCTTCGCGCAATTCGAACACGGCGCGCTCCGTGACGTAGAGCACACGCTGCCCGCGCGCGAGCGCGGAGGGTCCGTGGAAGCACACTTGCGCCACGCGCCGGACGAACTTCGCCTTCGCGCCTTCGCGCACGATGCGCAGCAAGCCGTCGCGCGCCTCGACCTCGAGGCCGGCCGCGCGGAACGGACACGCAAAGACCACGCGCTTCGCGCTGTGGGTGATGTTCACAAACCCGCCGACGCCCGCGAACCTGCCGCCGCCCATCGTGCTCACGTTCACGCTGCCTTCCGCGTCCACCTCGAGCGCGCCGAGCACGGCCACGTCCAGTCCGCCGCCGTCGTAGAAATCAAACTGCGCCGGCTGGTCCACCACCGCCTCGGGATGCGCGCTGCAACCGAAGCTGAGCCCGCCCGCGGGCACGCCGCCGATGGGCCCGCTTTCGAGCGTGAGCGTGAATTCGCCTAGCCGGCCGGCCTGCGCCGCGACGGCCGCGACGGCCTCGGGCGCGCCGATGCCGAGGTTTACGATGTCGCCGCGCCGGATTTCCATGAGGGCGCGCAGGCCGATGATTCTCCGCTCGGCGGGAAGTCTGGCCGCCGCCATGGCCGCGCCCGGCGTGCTCGTCACATAGCTTTCGTTGAAGCTCTCCCCAAATGTCTGCTCGTGCCCGTGTCCGGGGGATTCGACGACGAAGTCCACGAGGATGCCCGGCACGCGCACGGACTTCGGGTCCGCGATGCGATCGATGAGGTGCTCGACTTGGGCCAGGACAATGCCGCCGTGATTTTTCGCGGCCTGCGCGATGGGCAGGACTTCGCCGATGAGCGCCTCGCGTTCGAGCGTGAGGTTGCCGCGCGCGTCCGCAGTCGTCGCACGAATCAGGCCGACATGCACCGGGAATGACCGGTAGCGGAGCCAGTCGCCGTCATCGAGGCGGACGCGCTCGACGAGGGGCTCGGTGGTTCGAGCATTCAACCGGCCGCCGCCGTGGGCGGGGTCGATGAACGTGTTCATGCCGGCCTTCGTGAAGATGCCGGGGCGCCTGGCGGCGATCTCGCGAAGCAGCGCGCAGAGCACGCCCTGCGGGAGGTTGTAGCCCTCGATGTCGTTCGCGAGAACCATCCGGCCGAGCTTCGGCGCGAGATCCCAATGGCCGCCGACGACGCGCTTCAACAACCCGCGATGCGCGAGGTGGTTCAGTCCGCGCTCCCCGCGGTCGCCCTGGCCGGCGCAATACACGAGCGTGAGGTCGCGCGGCGCGCCGGTGCGGAGAAAGTGCGCCTCGAGCGCGGCCGTCAGCGCTTCCGGATGTCCCGCGCCGACGAAACCGCCGACGGCCACGGTCGCGCCGGACGGAATCGCGGCCACGGCTTCATCCGCGGTGACGATGCGCGCGGGAGCCCTCATGGGAATTGGCGGTTGCCAATGGCCGACGTCCGGTTGGCCGGACGAAAGGGCGGGCGCGGTTTCCCGCTTCGCAATCCGCCATCCGAAATCCGCAAGGCTCTCACCCGCGCCAGCCTCCGTTGACTTCGAGCGTCTGCCCCGTCATGTAGCTCGACAGCGGCGAGCAGAGGAAGAGCGCGACGTTGGCGACTTCCGAAGTGGAACCAAGCCTGCCGAGCGGGATGTTTTTCAGCATCTCGGCGCGCACGGACTCCGGAATGGTCGCGGCCATCGCGGTGTCCACCACGCCGGGCGCGATGGCGTTGACGCGGATGCCGCGGCGCGCGGTCTCGCGGCTGAGCACGCGCATCATCGCCTGCACGCCGGCTTTCGCGGAGGCGTAGTTGGCCTGTCCGAAGAAGCCCTGGAGCGCCGCGATGCTGCCCAGGCTCACGATGGCGCCGCCGTCGCGCATCACTTCGAGGCCGAATTTGCAGCAATGAAAGACGCCCGTGAGGTTCACCCCCACCACCGCGTGCCATTCGTCGAGCGACATCTTGGAAAGGGTGCGGTCGCGGAGGATCGCGGCGTTGTTGACGAGGAAGTCGAGCCCGCCGCGCCGTTGCTTGACCGACTGCATCATGGCGCGTACCGCGTCGGCCACGGCGACATCGGCCGCGAATACATCCGCGCTGCCGGGCCGGGCCGCGTTCAATCCAGCGGCGATGCGACCGGCGTCCGCGCCCGTGGCGGCGAGGCCGGGATGATTGAGCACAATCGTCGCGCCCGCGGCGTGCAGCGTGCGCGCGATCTGCGCGCCGATGCCCTGGGATGCGCCGGTGACGAGCGCGACCGTGCCGGTGAGGTCGATGGCGATGCTCATGCGGGACGCCTGATGAAAGCCGAGCGATGTCGTGAATTCAACTGTTCTCCCCTGAATAGTTGCCAGCGCGGCGGCGCCCGCCTACAAGTCTGCCATGCACTCCTTGTTTCGCGCCTCGCGATGGATCGCCTTGCTGGTTTTGGTTTCGACCACCGCGCGCCTCGCGGCCGACGACTGGCCGCAGTGGCTCGGTCCGGGGCGCGACGCCGTGTGGCGCGAGCGGGGCATCCTCGAGCGCTTCCCAGCGGGAGGGCCGAAGGTCCGCTGGCGCGCGCCGGTCAATCCGGGTTTCTCCGGCCCGGCCGTCGCGGGAGGCCGCGTCTTCGTGACCGACCGCAAGCTGGCCAAGGGCGCGAAGGTGAACGAGGAGGATCCGTTCGACTTGAGCGTGGTGGCGGGCTCCGAGCGCGTGCTGTGTCTGGACGAGGGCACGGGCAAGCCGCTCTGGCAGCACGAATACTCGGCGGCCTACGGCGTAAGTTACAATTCCGGCCCGCGCGCCACGCCGGTGGCCGGCGGGAGCCGCGTGTTTACGCTCGGCACCGAGGGCGACCTGTTGTGCCTCGACGCGAAGGACGGCAGGGTCGTCTGGTCGCGGCAGTTCAAGAAGGACTTCGGCGTGAAGACGCCGCTGTGGGGCTTCGCCGCGCATCCGTTGCTCGACGGCGACAAGCTCATCTGCCTTGTGGGCGGCGCTGGCAGCGTGGTCGTCGCGTTCCACAAGGACACCGGCAAGGAACTCTGGCGCGCGCTCACGGCGAAGGATCCCGGTTATGCGCCGCCCGTGATCATCGAGTCCGGCGGGCGCCGGCAACTCATCATCTGGCATCCCGGCGCGCTCAGCGCGCTGGACCCGGCGACGGGGCAGGTGTTTTGGAGCGTGCCGCAGAACATCCGGCAGAACGTCTCCATCACCATGCCGCGCCACGCGGGCGACCTGCTTTACGTGTCCTCGTTCTACAACGGTTCGCTCATGGTGAAGCTCGACGCGCGCCAGCCCGCCGGCACGGTGCTGTGGGAGACGAAGAAGGTGAGCGAGAAGGACACCACGCACTTGAACGCGCTCATGACCACGCCGTTTGTCGAGGGCGGCCACATCTACGGCGTGTGCAACCACGGGCAGTTCCGCGCGCTCGACGCCACGACCGGGGGGCGCGTATGGGAAAACCTCGATCTCGTGGCCAAGGGCGAGGAACTCGAGTGCGGCAACGCGCACATCGTCAAGAACGGCGACCGCTTCTTCCTCTTCGCGGAGAACGGCGACCTCATCCTCGCCACGCTCAGCCCCGCGGGCGCGAAGGAACTCAGCCGCACCAAACTCATCGCGCCGACCTTTTCGTATCAGGGCCGCGACGTGGCGTGGGCGCACCCGGCGTTCGCCAACGGGCACATCCTCGCGCGGAACGACAAGGAGATCCTCTCCGTGGACTTGCGGAAGTGAGCCGCCCCGCGCGTCAGGGCAAGGTGCAGCTTGCCGACGCGCCGGAACACAAATTGCGGAGTTGACCGACCCCGGCATTGGGCTACGCTCGCTCGAAATCGCAGACATCCCAGCACCACTGCCATCATGAACTCGAATCCAACCCCCAGCTCCGGCACCCGCCGCGAGTTTTTTAAGACCGCCGCCGTCGCCGCCGCGTCCGTCGGCGTGCTCAAGACGCCGGTTTACGGCCAGAACCAAGCCCCGTCCGCAAACGTGAAGGGCGCCAACGACAAGGTCGCCATCGGCTACATCGGCATCGGCGGCTATCCTTCCAACTGCCCCGGCATGGGGCTTGGCCACATCCGCCAGCACGTTCCGAAGGCCGCGGAGCTCAACATCGGCATGGCCGCTGTGTGCGACCTGTGGACGGTCCGAAACGACAAGGCCAAGGAAGTCATCGGCAACGGTGCCGTGCAGACGTGCACCGACTACCGCCGCATTCTCGAGCGGAAGGACATCGACGCCGTGCTCATCGCCACGCACGACGTGTGGCACGCGCGTTGTTCCATCGAGGCGATGGAAGCCGGCAAGCACGTCTATTGCGAGAAGCCCATGACCCGCTACCTCGGCGAGGCGTTCGAGGTTTACGATGCGGTGCGACGCACGGGCAAAGTCTTCCAGGTCGGCGCGCAAGGCACCTCCGCCGGCGGCTGGCACGAAGCCGCGAAGATTATCAAGAGCGGCAAGCTCGGCAAACTCATCTGGGGCCGCGGCGCCTACCTGCGCAACAACCCGAAGGGCGAATGGAACTACTCCACACCCGACGGCGCGCAGAGCATTGACTGGAACGCCTGGCTCGGCCCGGTGAAGCACAAGCCCGCCAAGTTCAACGCCGACCACTTCTTCCGGTGGCGCAAACATTACCCGTATTGCGGCGGGTTGCTCAGCGACCTCGTCCCGCACCGGTTGCACCCGCTCATGCTGGCCTCGGGCAATCCCGAGTTCCCCCGCCGCGTCGTGTGCCTCGGCACGCGCCACGTCGAGTCGGACAAGAACACGCCCGGTGCCGAGATGCGCAGCGTGCCCGAATACGTGCAGCTCACCGCGGAGTTCCCGAGCGGCTACATGCTCGTCGTCAACTCCAGCTCCGTCAGCGGCAAGGTGCCGGGTTTCTCCATCTTCGGCCACAACGCCACGCTCGACCTGGCCGACCCCGGCAACGCCGTCGAAATGATCCCCGAGCGCCACAAGGCCGACGAACTCGACGCCATCTCGCTCAAGGGCCTCCAGCCCGAGAACCAGGTCGTCCACGCCAAGAACTGGCTCGACTGCATCCGCAACGGCGGCACGCCCAACGGCAACATCGACCTCGCCGTGAAGGTGCAGACCGTCATCTCGCTCGCCGAGATGTCCGACCGCCTCGGCGTGATGTGCTACTTCGACGCCAAGACCCGCAAGGTCACCGACGCCGCCGGCAAGGAAATCAAGGCGCTCACCTACGGCTCGACCAAGGAGTCGTAAGCACATCCCCTCTCACAACGGGCTTCGCGGTTCCGCCGCGAAGCCCGTTTTCCCTTTTCCCGACCCCCCGGTTGCCGCCGTCAGCCGTGCAACCGGCGATGCGCGGCCGGTCATTCTCCTTCACCCCTCATCCCTCTACCCGCATACTGCCCGCATGCCCCACGTCGCCCTCGCCCGTAACGCGATGGCGACGCGCTTTGAGATGATCCTCCACGGCGCGGACGAGTCCCGCCTGCGCGCCGCGGGCGAGGAGGCGCTCGCCGAAATCGAGCGCATCGAGGCGCAGCTCAGCTTTTACCGGCCGACAAGCGAGGTTTCACGGCTCAATGCGCATGCCGCGGATGCCCCCGTCCGCGTGGACCCGGAACTCTTCCGATTGCTGCGCCACGCCTTGCAACTCGCGCGCGAAACCGGCGGCGCCTTCGACCTCACCGTCGCCCCGCTCATGCGCGCGTGGGGGTTCACGCGCAGCACCGGGCAATGCCCCGACCCGCGCACGCTCGCCGAGGCGAAAGCCTGCACCGGCTGGCGGAATGTCGAACTCGACGAACGCGAGTCCACGGTTCGCTTCGCGCGCCCTGGCGTGATGCTCGACCTCGGCGCCCTCGGCAAGGGACATGCCCTCGGGCGCGCCGCCGAGATTCTCCGCGAGGATGGCGTCACGAGCGCACTGATCCACGGCGGCACCAGCACCGCGTGCGCGATTGGTTCGACTCCTGATGGCGAACCCTGGAAAGTCGCGATCGAACGGCCGCGTCCGCCCGGCACACCGCCGCCCGCCGGGCCCGCGGGCCTGCTCGCCACCGTTCCGCTGCGCGACGAGTCCCTCTCGGTCTCAGCCGTGTGGGGCAAATCCTTCACCGTGGACGCGCGCGTCTTTGGCCACGTGATCGACCCGCGCACGGGCGAGCCGGCGCAGGGCGCGTTGCTGGCTGCCGTCGCACTGCCTTCCGCGGCGGAAACAGATGCGTTCTCCACCGCACTGCTTACGGCCGGCCCGCAGGGTCACGATGCCCTCGCCGCGCTCCGGCCGGGAATGAAAACGTTGCTCCTCACCGAATGCCGCAGCGGGGGTGGACTGGCCGTCGCCTCGAAGGGAATCGAGACCAGCCCCGGATAAACCCGCCGCGGACTCACGGGCGCATCACGAATTCCTTCGCATTGAGCAGGCCCCACGCGATGTCCTCGAGCGCGGCGCGGCGGTCCTTCGAGCGCTCGAGGTGCGCGACGCCCGCGGCCACCTCGCGGTCGGTCGGCGGCCGGCTCAACGCGTTCCAGTAAAGTTCGTCGAGCAGTTCGCCCGGAGAACGGCCCGCTGCGAGGAGCGCGCCCATCCGGTTGTCCGGCGCGGTGAGCAGCGCGTTGATGCCCGGACCGGAGATGAAGTGAAACGCCTGCGCCAGCGTCGTCCCGCCCGAGCGCTCGCATTCGCAGGTGAGCAGGCGCATCGGCTTGCCGAACACGCGCAGGAACTGGTCATCCATCGTGTCGCGCCGGAGCCGCCGCTGCGCCGTGGTCACGCCGGGCAGTTGCGACGCGCGCAGGCCGTCCGGGTAACCGCTGAACTTCGACGCCACGCCAAGCGCGAGATGTTGCGCGTCGAGCAACGGCTCCGCCGCGAGCCGCCGCGGGATCGAGTGCGAGTAATTGACCTCGTCCTCGGCGTTGGTGTCGTTCGTATCGCTTGAAAGCTGGTAGGCGCGCGAGTTGATGATGAGCCGGATGAGCCGGCGCAGGTCGAACCTTCCCGCGACAAAATCCTTCGCCAGCGCGTCGAGCAGCGCCGGGTGGGACGCGGGATTCGTTGGTCGGAAATCATCAATCGGGTCCACGAGCCCGCGGCCCATGAGGTGGAACCACACGCGGTTGACTTGGGCCTTCGCAAAGCGCGGGTTGTCCGCGCTCGTCAGCCACGCGGCGAGCGATTCGAGGTAATCGGCCCCGGGTCCGGCGTCTTGAGTCCCGGGTTGCGGCGCGGAGGCGCCGAGGAACTTCGGCGCGGCGTCCCGGCCGGTGCGGGCGTTCTTCGTTGCGCCCTCGCGCGCCATCACGACCATCTGCTCGCCGATGAACTCGTGCGAGTCGAGCCGGTCGCGTTTGTTGTTCTCGAGCACGCGGTATTGCACGCGAGAGAACAGGCCGGTCCAACCGTAGTAATCGTCCTGCGTCCAGCGGTCGAAGGGGTGGTTGTGGCATTGCGCGCACTGGAGCCGCGTGCCGAGAAACACCTGCGCCGTGGCTTCCGCGCGCGAGACGGGATCGCGCAGCGCGCGCAGGTAGTTGCCCGCGGGTTGCGAGTAGGTGCTGCCGCGCGCCGCCACGACCTCGCGCACGAACTGGTCCACAGGTTTGTTCTCCGCCACGGCCTGCCGGATCCAGTGGTGGAAATTCTGCACGCCCTTCCGGTCGAGCGATTTTTCCTCCACACGCAGCAGGTCCGCCCACTTGAGCGCCCAGAAGTCGGCGAACTCGGGCCGTTCGAGCAGCGCATCCACGAGCCGCGCGCGCTTGTCGCGCCGGCGGTCGCCGAGGAACGCCTTCGCCTCGTCCGCCGTCGGCGGCAGGCCGAGCAGGTCGAGGTGCGCGCGGCGAAGGAACACCGTGTCGCTGCACAGGCCGGACGGGTTGATGCGGAGCTGGCGCAGCTTGGCCAAGACGTGGTCGTCAATGAAGTTGTTGCGCGGCGGATGGCTCCACGCGAAGCCCGGCCGCGCCGGCACGAACGCGAGCCGCACGGGCGCCTGCTGGTCGAGGAACCGCACGTTCACGGTCACTTCGCCGGGCTTGTCCTGGCGCACGAGTCCCTCGCGGGTGATCGTGGCCGTCGCGCTGGAGGATTCGTAAACCGCGAGCGCGCCCACGTCGCGCTGCGAGCCGTCGCTGAACACGGCGCGTGCGTGAATCTGCGCCTCGCGTTCCGGCTCCACGAGGATGCGCTCGACGGGCGTGACTCCGAGTCGCGCGAGCCGCGGCGCATCCGGCGGGTCCGCCGGCACTCCCGCGGCGATCCATCGGAGGATGACGGCGTGCTCTGGCGAATTGGTGGCAAAGCGCAGCCCGCCCTCGTGCGCGACCTGCATGGTGGGCTTGAGCAGCAGCAGGCTCCGCCCCGGGTCGAGCGGATTCGCGCGGCGCGCGAACACCTCGCGCGTGAGCACGCCGAAATCGTAGTCCGCGTCTTCGCCGCGCAGCGAGAGCTTGAAGCCGCCCTTGCCGTTTGCGTTGCCGTGGCACGTGCCCTGGTTGCAACCGGCCTTCGAGAGCACGGGCTGGACTTCGTTGCGGAAGGAAGGCGCCAAAGCATCTCCCGCAAGCGCATTGCGCGCAATGCCGAGGACGAACAGCGAACCCGTGCAGCAAGCGAGCCATCGCGCGGAGCATCGGGCGCGACAGCGCGGCGCGGCGGCGGGGGTTGGACGGCTTGCGCGTGTGTTCAGCGGGGCGGACTGTAGCCGCCGCCTTGCCAACGCGGAAGCGTCAATTGCGCCCGGCATGACCGGCGATCGGATTGGCCGTTGGACATTGGACTTTCGCCGTGTTCCACTCGATGGCACGCACGAGTTGGACATGAGCTTCCTCTCCCTCATCGAAGCCAAGCGCGACGGCCAGGCGCTCACGCCGGAGCAGATCACCAGGTTCGTGCGGGAGTTCGCGGCGGGCGGGATTCCCGACTACCAAATGTCGGCGATGCTGATGGCCGTGTTCTTCCGTGGAATGACCGCGGACGAAACGCGCTCCCTCACGCTCGCCATGCGCGACTCGGGCGAGGTGTTGAAGTGGCCCTCGGACCCGCGGCCCGTCGTGGACAAGCACTCGACCGGCGGCATTGGTGACAAGGTTTCGCTCCCGCTCGCGCCCCTGCTCGCGTGTCTTGGCTTCCGCGTGCCGATGATCTCCGGCCGCGGGCTCGGCATCACGGGCGGCACGCTCGACAAGCTCGAGAGCATCCCGGGGTTGACGACGCAACTCGGCCCCGCGCGCCTCGTGGAGCAGACGCAACGCATCGGCGTCGCGATGGGCGGACAGACGGCGACGATGATTCCCGCGGACAGGCTGCTCTACGCGTTGCGTGATGTGACGGCGACAGTGCCCAGCATCCCGCTCATCACGGGCTCCATCCTCTCGAAGAAACTCGCCGAGGGACTCGACGCGCTCGTGATGGATGTGAAGTTTGGCGCCGCGGCCTTCATGAAAACGCGCGAGGAGGCGCGCGACCTCGCGCGCTCGATCGTTTCGCTCGCGAACGACTGCGGCGTCCGCACCCGCGCATTGCTCACGGACATGGACACGCCGCTCGGCCGCTCGGCCGGCAACTGGCTTGAAGTGAAGGAAGCCATCGCCTGCCTCGAAGGCCGCGGTCCGCAGGACTTGCGCGAACTCGTCGTCGAGTGCGCGGCGCACCTGCTCGTGCTCACACAGCGCGAGCGCGAACTCGAACCGGCGCGCGCCGCCGCCGCGACCAGACTCGCCTCGGGCGGGCCGCGCGCGAAGTGGAACGAACTCATCGAAGCGCAGGGCGCCGACCTGCGGGCCTTCGAAAGGAAGCTCGCGCTGGATCACGCCGCGCCTGTCCGGGTTGAGTTGAAGTCCGGTTCCGCGGGATTCGTCACGCGATGCGAGGCGCGGGTTGTCGGCGAGATGGTGCGCGACTTGGGCGGCGGCCGACTCACGAAGGAATCGACGATCCAACCGGACGTCGGAGTGGACCAGCTTGCAAAGCCAGGTGACCGCATTGAACCGGGCTCCATCCTTGCGCGAGTGCACGCGCGGACGCGTGACGACGCAGCATGCGCTTTGCAACGGCTTCGTGCGGCGATCGAACTCGCGGACGAACCACCCAGCGCGACCCCGTTGGTCGTGGAAGTTCTGTGAATTCGCACCGTCATTGGCCTCGGAACGAAGCCGGACGAAGTTGTCCGGCGGGCGTCGCACTTGTTCGCACCGGGGTTGTTCACGGATGTGAACAACCGTTGCGAAATCCGGATTGAGCCTCGAAACCATCGAGGTTTCCGTGAGAATAAGTTCTTTGTAACTTTTTTGGAAAAAACTCTTGTAGGCTCAACCTGTAGTGGTAGTCTCGCCGGCGCTCCCCCACGGGATGGGGTTGGGAGAGAGTTCGAACCCTGCCGCACTCTTTGGGGAAGCTGTCGCCTTGTTGGATTTGCGGGCTGGAATGCGCCGCGACGGGCGACCGACAAGAACCAAAAACTTCCAACCCGTCACCGCCATGATTGACACCCGCGACGCCCTCGTGTCTTCGTCTCCAACGGCCCGCCGCCGCCGTACTACTGCCGCCGACGTGTCCACCACTCGAAACAAACCCGCCGCCAGTCCGAGCCGCAAACTCATGCGCGTCGAGCGTGTGTTCAGCGACGCGCGCACGGCGCCGTTCGACCAGATCGAGTGGAGCAAACGCACCGCCGAAATCACCGACGACACCGGCAAGACGATTTTCCGCCAGGAGAACGTCGAAGTCCCCGCCTCCTGGTCGCAGCTCGCGACGAAGGTCGTCTGCTCCAAATACTTTTACGGTGACATTTCGAAGTCCGAGCGCGAGCACTCCGTCAGGCAGCTCATCCACCGCGTCACGCGCACACTGGCGGACTGGGGCGTGAAGGACGGCTACTTCAGCAAGGCCGACGGCGAGGTGTTCTACGACGAACTCACGTGGCTGTGCGTGAACCAATATGGCGCGTTCAACTCCCCGGTCTGGTTCAACGTCGGGCTCTATCACGAATACGGTGTCGGCAAGACGTCCGGCATGGGCAACTGGTTCGTGAACCGGAAGACGTGCGTGGCCGAGCGCGCCCGCACGCAATACGAATACCCGCAGGGCAGCGCATGCTTCATCCAGACGGTCGAGGACAACATGGAGTCCATCATGCACCTCGCCCACTCCGAGGCCATGCTCTTCAAGCTCGGCTCCGGCACCGGCACCGACCTGACGCCGATTCGCAGCTCGCGCGAAAAGCTCTCCGGCGGCGGCAAGCCGAGCGGACCCCTTTCCTTCCTCCGCGTGTATGACCAGGTCGCGAACGTCGTGAAGTCCGGCGGCAAGACCCGGCGCGCCGCGAAGATGAACACGCTCCGCGACTGGCACGGCGACATCGAGGAGTTCATCGACTGCAAGCAGAAGGAGGAGAAGAAGGCGTGGGCGCTCATCGAGCAGGGCTATGACGGCAACTTCAACGGCGAAGCCTACGGGTCGGTGATGTATCAGAACGAGAACCTCTCCGTGCGCGTGAGTGACGAGTTCATGAACGCCGCGCTCAACGGCAAGGAGTGGTGGACCCGCTCCTGCACGACGGGCAAGCCGATCCAGAAGAAGGACGCGTCAGCGCTCCTCGAGAAAATCGCCGAGGGCACGCACATCTGCGGCGATCCCGGCCTGCAATACGACGGCGCCATCCAGAAGTGGCACACCTGCAAGGGCACCGAGCCGATCCACTCGACCAACCCGTGCAGCGAATACGTGTTCCTCAACAACACCGCCTGCAACCTCGCCTCGCTGAACCTCATGAAGTTCAAGCGCGAAGACGGCTCCTTCGACGTCGGGCGCTTCAAGGCCGCCGTCCGCATCTACATCACCGCGCAGGAAATCCTCGTGGACAACGCGAGCTACCCGACGAAGGAGATCGCCGAGAACTCACACATCTTCCGCACGCTCGGGCTCGGCTTCGCCAACCTCGGCTCGCTCTGCATGAGCTACGGGCTGCCTTACGACGGCGACGAGGGGCGCGCGCTCGCCGGCGCCATCACCGCCATCATGACCGGTCACGCCTACGAGCAGAGCGCGGAAATCGCGGCGCACCTCGGCGCGTTTCCCGGTTATCGCGAGGCGCGATGCGCCGGTGTGCCCAAGCCCGCGGCGAAGGACAACGTCGCGTCCACCCTCGGCGTCATCAAGCTGCACCGCGACGCCGTGGAGGAGATTCATCCGAGCGCCGAATTCGGTTACCTGAAGGACGAGGCCCGCCGCTGCTGGGACCGCGCCCTCGCGCGTGGCAGGCAGGTCGGCTACCGCAACGCGCAGGTCACCGTCCTCGCGCCCACGGGCACCATTGCGTTCCTCATGGATTGCGATACGACCGGTGTCGAGCCCGACATCGCGCTCGTGAAATACAAAGTCCTCGCCGGCGGCGGAAACTTGAAGATCGTCAACAACACCGTTGGCGCCGCGCTCAATCGGCTCGGCTATTCCCAGTCCGAAATCGAGGGCATCATTGCCCACGTCGGCAAATTCGACACCATCGAGGACGTCGAGGAAAACGGCCAGACCGTCCGCAGCGGGCTCAAGCCCGAGCACCTGCCCGTGTTCGACTGCGCGTTCCAGGCCGCGCGCGGCAAGCGCAGCATCCACTACATGGCCCACCTGCGCATGATGGCCGCCGCGCAGCCCTTCATCTCCGGCGCCATCTCCAAGACCGTGAACCTTCCGCGCGAGGCGACCGTGGCCGACATCCGCGACGCTTACGTGCAGGCATGGAAGATGGGCCTCAAGTGCGTGGCCATCTACCGCGACGGCTCCAAGCGCTCGCAGCCACTGAACACGAAAGCCGGCGGCGACGGTGGCGAGCGATCCGCCGCGGCCGTCGAACTCGAGCAACTCAAGGCGCGCGCCGCGGAACTTCAGGCCGACCTCGACAAACTCCGCGCCGCGAGTGCGCAGCCGTTGCGCCGCAAACTGCCGGAGACGCGCATGGCGCTGAACCACAAGTTCGACATCGCAGGCCACGAGGGCTACCTGACCGTCGGCCTCTTCGAGAACGGACAGCCCGGCGAAGTCTTCATCACCATGGCCAAGGAAGGCTCGACCATCGGCGGCCTCATGGACTCCATCGCCACGCTCACGAGCATGGCGCTGCAATACGGCGTGCCGCTCGAGGCGCTCGTGAAGAAGTTCAGCCACCAGCGTTTCGAGCCGAGCGGCTTCACCAAGAACCCCGACATCCGGCAGGCCAGCTCGATCATTGACTACGTTTTCCGCTGGATGGCGTTTCAATTCCTGCCGGGCTACCGCGAGCAACACCTGTCCAACCACGGCCAGCAGGAACTCCCCATACCCGGCCTGCGTGAGACGCTCGCCAAGAGCATCAACCGCCCTTCGCCCGAGCTGCCGCCCACCGGCGACACCGACATCCTCGTCAACTCCGTCACGGATGATTCCGTCGAAGTCACCGCCAGCCGCGCCATCGCCTCGCTCAGCGACGCCGTGCGACACTTCATGCACGACGCGCCGACGTGTCCGAAGTGCGGCCACCTCGCCGTGCGCAACGGCGCGTGCTTCAAGTGCCTCAACTGCGGCGAGAGCCTCGGTTGCTCCTGAGCGCCGCCCGGCCCCCTGGACGGGACCCGGACGGCGTTGGAGACGCCGTCTTGCCGCTGGACAGCCTGAATAGCCCGGACTAGTGTCCGGTCGAAACGAACGCCCGGCATGTCGCCGGGTGAAAGAGAAACACCTATGATGAACCCAACACTGGCATTGATGGGGTTGACCGGCACGGAGTTGCTGGTCATCGCCGTCGTGGCGCTGGTCATATTCGGCGCCAACAAAATCCCCACGTTCATGAAGGGGCTAGGCCAGGGCATCAAGGAGTTCAAGAAGGCCTCCAGCGACGTTCAAAGCGAACTGGAGCGCTCCATGCACGAGGAACCTCCACGGCGCAGCCCGCCCTCGAGTCCGACTGCCTCGTCAGCGCCCCCGGGTGCTGCACCGAGCCAGCCTTCGACTCCTGCGCCCAAAGCCTGAGGCACGCGTCAGTAACAGGATAGTAGTGTGCCATGGCTCACGACGAGGCGAACCCTCAGTCGACTGAACGGGATCCGATCCAACCTGCGCGAGGCCTAGACAACGCATCGTCCTCGCCCGCGCCGGTTCTTCCCTCGGAAACGACCGCCCCAACGGCGGTTCCGCGAACAGGTGACGTGTCGCCCCCCGCCGACGCGATGCCTGCGGCGGAACCTCTGTCCCCCATCCCGGCGGAACCCGGCGCGGCGCAGCCAACCGCAGAAGCCACCGCGACCCCGCCCGCCGAAACTTCGGCAGCGGCCCCCTTGGATTCGCCGCAAGATACTTCACCCGCCGCCGCCGTCGTCGACGGTGGGGAACTCGCGACCGCCCAAACCGCCGACACCGCAACCACCGATTATCATCATCTCGACCCGCATCACGACCCGCATCACGACCCGCATCACGACCCGCATCACGACCCGCATCACGACCCCTACCACGACCAGTATCACCACGACGAATACCACCACGATTATCACGCCAACGACGGTGGTTCGGGTGGCGGCAGCGGTGGCAGTGACGCGCCCGCGCCCGCGGACGAACCCGACCCGCTGCACGGTCCCGAGACCGAGGAGGGCGGCGGACCGGTCAAGTCCTTCCTCGAACACCTCGAGGACATGCGGTGGGTCATCATCAAGTGCGTCACGTCCGTCGCCGTCGCGATGGTCGTGTGCCTGCTGGCGGTGCCGCAGATTGTCGCGCTCATGTCGTGGCCGCTCGACCGCGCGGCCCAGCTCGAACTCGCGTTCCTGCCCACCAGCTCCGGCAAGCTGGTGGACGTGATGGCGGGCGACCAGCGCCTCTGGTCATTCCGTTTGAAGGGTGGCGAACCCGCCGGACTGCCCCTCGGCACCAACAAGCACGTCGCCTTCGAACTGATCACGGTGACCGTCGGCACCAACCAGGTGCTCGCGCTCAAGCCGCGCGCGGACCTTCCGCCGCTCAAGCCGCTGCCCATCGTGTTCCAGTCGCCGATGGAGCCGTTCTTCTCCTCGCTCAAGATCGCGTTCTTCGGCGGGTTCCTCCTCGCGTGCCCGTTCGTGCTGTTCGTGATCATCGACTTCGTGATGCCCGCGCTGCGGGTGAAGGAGAAGAAGTATTTCCTGCGCGCCTTCTGGGTGAGCGTGGCGCTGTTCATCATTGGCGTCACGCTGTGCTACTTCCTGCTGCTGCCGCTCGGTCTCAAGGCCGCCGAGAGCTACGCCAACTGGATGGGCGCGGAGTTCCTGTTCTGGCGCGCGGAGGATTACTTCGGCTTCGTGGTGAAATTCCTGCTCGCGATGGGGCTGGGCTTCGAGATGCCGGTGGTGCTGCTCGCGCTGGTGAAGATCGGCGTCCTCGACTACGGCAAGCTCGCCGCGTTCCGGCGCTACATGATCGTGGTGAACTTCGTCCTGGCCGCGATGCTCGCGCCCGAGGTGGTCACACAAATCATCATCTTTTTCCCACTCCAACTCCTCTACGAGCTGACGATCTGGGCCGCGTGGTTCATGGAGCAGAAAGACCGCGGCAAGGCCCGCAAGCGCGCCGTGATGGTCGTCGGCGGAATCCTCCTGCTGGCTGAACTGGTCTGGCTGTTCATCCAATTCGGCCTGCCGTGGCTGAAGGCTCAGTCGTAGCGCCACCCGCGGCGCTGCCAAACGGGGCCACGGCAGCCTCAATGCGCGTAGAGGTCGCGCGGCGAGCGCACGCGCGTCTGCATCAGCTTCACGTAGGGCATCGCCCGCTGGATGGCGCCCTGCTCGGATTGCCCCGGAAAATCCGAAAGCATCACGCGCACGGCCGCCATCGCCTCGCCGTTGCGGTCGTGCAAGGGCAGCGTCACCTGCACGAACTTGCGGCCGCGCCCGAACAGGATGACGTCCTTCGCGATCACGTCGCGCTCGAGCTGGTCCGCCCCGCGGCCGAGTTCCGTTTCGTCGTTGCTCGCGATGAGCCGCACGTCGTCTGACCCGGGCACGGGCGGCGCGAAGAGCTTGAGCCCGACGAGCCGCGGGTTGTCCTTCACAATGTCCCGCAATGCGACCTGGGCCACGGATTCGCGCGGCGTGTAGCTCACCGTCGCGTCCGTGAAGTGGCTGACCGCGTCGGACTTGGTCCAGAAGCCGAGCGCGCCCGAGGAGAACTTCGAGTTGAAGAGGTCGGGAAACACCTGCTGGCCGTTGAAGGAGCACCGGATCTGGTTGCCCTTGCACTCCACGCTCAACGAGTGCCACACGCCGGAGGCCACCGGCATGTTCGTCACCACGTCCGGGATGTAGTCGCCGTTCTGGAAGACGAGCAACCGGATCGTGTTCCCAAGCCCGCTCGCGCGGAGGCAATAGAAGTTCTTCTCGTCCTGCGCGCGGAAGACGATGCCCGCCATCCGTTCCTTGTCGCCCTCCACGAGCTTGAAGCGCGTGGTGAACTTGAAATCGCCAAACGACGCGCCTTCGCGCAGCAACACGCAGAAGCGCTCGCGGTCCGGCGGACCCTCGCCCGTCGTGTCGCGCGACGTCTGCGCGAGCACCGGGCGGCGGTCGGTCACGTTGTCCGCGGGGGAGAATCGCTTCTGCTCCGGCGGGACGATGTCCGACACGATGCGCCAGTCTCCCGGCTTGCCGATGCTGGGCACGCCGCTGCGGAACCCCCGGACCGGCGCGCCCACGGCCATGCGGGAGAAATCAAACTCCAGCTCCGCAGCACCCGCGGCGAGCGCGGCGAAAACAATGAACCCGGCGGACAAGTATCGAGCCATGTGCGGCCAGCGTAGCAAAGTCCGCCCGCGCGACAAGCGGGGAAGTGGCGGGTTGCGGGTCGCCGGCATCCGCGGCGTTGGACTGTGGACCGTCAGGGCCGTTCAAACCGAACGCGACAGACGCGCCCGCTTCAACCCATCCGCCCCTCGTCCCACTGCGGTGACATCGCGCGCAGCTTCGCCACCACGCCGGGGAAGACCTCGAGAAACCTGTCCACGTCCGCCTCGGTGCTCGGCGGGCCGAACGATACGATCACCGCCGCCTGCGCCCGGGCGTGCCCGATGCCCATCGCCTGCAATACAGGCGATGTCCGCAGTTCCTTGCTTGCGCAAATCGTCCCGCCCGACACCGCGACGCCCTGGAAATCCAGCAGCAACATGAGCCCCTCGCCCTCCGTCGCCTCGACGCTGACGTTGAGATTCGAGGGCAGCCGCCCCGGACCGGGCGCGGGCCCGTTGAGCTGCACGCGGGCCACCGCGGATTGCACGCCGCGCCACAACTTCTCCTGCAACCGCGCCGCGTTCGCAGCCCGGTTCGAGCGTTGTTTCGAGGCGATTTCGCAGGCCACGCCCGCGCCGACGATGGCCGCGACATTTTCAACCCCCGCGCGCAAACCGCCCTCCTGCGCGCCCCCGTGGATGAGGCTCGCGAGTTTCACCCGCGCATCGCGCACGAGCACGCCGACGCCGCGCGGCCCGCCGAAGCGGTGCGGCGAAAACGACATCAAGCCCGCGCCCATCGCCTGCACGTCGAGCGGCAGCCAGCCCGCGCTCGACTCGGCATCCACGAAGAACGGCGCGCCCGCCTTTGCCGCGAGGCGGCCGACCTCGGCGCACGGTTGGATCGCTCCCGTGTCGTGGTTCGCGTGGTGCAACGCCACGAGCACAGTTTCCCGCGTGATCGCGGCGCCGACCGCGGCCGGGTCGACGATCCCCTCGGCATCCGTCCCGACGCGTGTCGCGGTGAACCCGTGGGATTCGAGGAACGCGACCGACTGGATCACGGCCGGATGCTCGGTCGCGGAAACCACCAAATGCCCTGCGCGCCGGCGGACCGCCCACGCAACGCCTTTCACGGCGAGGTTCGCCGACTCCGTGCCGTCGCTCGTGAAGAGAACGTCGCCCGGCGAACGGGCGTTGACGAACGCGGCGACCTGCTCGCGCGCGGTGTCGAGCGCGTCGCGCGCCCAGAGGCCAAGCCGGTGGAGTGAGGAAGGATTGCCGAAGTCCGCGCCGAGGAACGGCTCCATGGCCGCGCGCACCTCGGGCAGCAACGGCGTCGCGGACTGGTGATCCAGCACCACGCGCGGCCCCACGGTCGGCGGCGGGGAGGTCGGCTCGCTCATCGCTCGGCGGCGGCGTTAGCGGGAGATTTCGCCCTGATGCAGCACGCGGAACTGGTGGCGCGCGAGCGCGGACTCGGCGAGCTCGCGATCCTCGAGGCTCAACGCCAGCGTGGTCTTGCCGCCGGGCCGCGCGAGGAACGCATAGAGATAGTTGATGTTGATCTCGGTCTCGAGCAGGACCTGCAGCGCCTCGTGCAATTGCGTCACCGCGTCCATCTCGAACACCAGCACCTCGCTCTCGGTGAACGCAAAGCCGTCCTCGCGCAGGACGGACCGCGCCTTGGCGGGATCGTCCACGATGAGCCGGAGGATGGCGCTGTCGGTGGTGTCCAGCACCGTGATGGCGAGGACGTGCACGTGATGCTCGGCGAAGTGCTGGATGAGGTCGTGGAGCCGGCCCAGTTTGTTCGCGGTGAACACCGAAAACTGCACCACCGGCTCGCTCGGCCGCAGCCGGAGGGTCTCGGTCGCCATGGCGCAAGCTTCGGCGAAACGCGGGCCGTTTGCACGCCGAAATCTAGCCGCGCGCACTGTCCTGCTCGACGCGGACCCGCGCCCGCGCGGCTTCGAGCATGAGCGCGCAGGGTTCGAGGCAGGGAATCAGGCTCTTGCCCGCGTCACCATCGGCCGGCGCGGATGGAGCGCACCAAAGCCGGCGCTTGAGACAGCGGGCCGGGGCGCAAGTCTCCGCCACCAACGCCGCGAGTGACGGCCCTCCCAGCAGGGTCGTGATGCGATACATCCCGCTCTGCCGCGCGGTGAACTCTGTCCAGTTCGTGACCGGCACGTCCGCCGCCGTGGACGCAAACCAGTCCGCAACCGCCCCCGGATAGAGCCGGTCGAGCGCGACGCCGAGTTCGCCCGCGTCGCGCACAAGAATCCTCCAGCCGCGACGCAGCGTGGGCGCGGACTTGAGCGGGCGGAAATCGCCGCCGACCGCGGCCTGCGCGAGGTCGCGGGCATTCCACGCGGACACCCGTTCAAGGGCTTCCGCAGGCGTGTCCCGGTCGTCGGCGTGACGCACCTCGAACCCGGTGGCCTCGCGCCGGACGCGCACCTGCGCGACGACGCGTTCACCGCCAAGCCGGGCGACGAAGGCGGCGAGTGCGGGATTCTCGAAAGCGCTCACGGCCCAAGCGTAGGCGCGCGGCGCCAGAATGCGAGGCTCGCGAGGCGGCGCGCGGTGTTTGGAATTGCGGGAAACCGCGCCTCGCTTTACCAAGGTGCCGCACGCGACGGCGCGGGTCGGTGCCGTCGCAGCAACCCGGTCCATTCACCACGATGAAGCTGGACGTCAAAAGCGGTTCGCTCGCCGGCATCGGGCTGGTCTTCCTTGTCCTCGTCGCCGTCCTCGTGCTGACAGGGTGGTTCCTGGACATCACGGCGCTCAAGACGCTGCTTCCGGGGCTCGTGACGATGAAGGCCAACACCGCCGTCGGCTTCATCTTCGCCGGGCTGTCCCTGTGGCTCCTGCAACAGCAGCCGGTGGACTCGCGCCGCCGTCAATCGGCGCTCGTGCTCGCCCTCGGTGTCTTCGCGCTCGGCAGCCTCACGCTCGCGGAGCACCTGTTCGACGTGGACCTGCGGATTGACCAGTTGTTCTTCCGCGACACAGACCCGGAGGACAAGCTGCCTCCCGGCCGGATGTCGCTCAGCTCGGCCGTGGGCCTGATGTTGAGCGGCGCGGCGATCCTGCTGCTGGGCGAAGTGGCGCGGTTCCGGATGCGCCCGGTGATCGCAGGATTTCTGGCGGCGGCCGTTTTGGCGCTCGGCGCGGTGGCGTTCGCGGGCTTCGTGATGGAAGTCCCCGGGGCGGCCGGCTGGGGAAGCCTCACACGGATGACCGTGCACACGTCCGTGTGCTTCATGGTGCTCGCCTTCGGCGTGATGGCCATCGCCTACAGGGAAAGCCGCGAGCAGACATCGGACGTGTTTGGCTGGCTGCCGTTCCTCGTCGCGTTCGCGGTGCTGCTCGCCACGCTGTTGCTGTGGCAGGGCTTGAGCACGGAAGACCTGCGCCACATCCAGGGCACGGTCTCGCTCGTCGCCCGCAACACGCAGACGCAAATCAAGTCGCAGGCGCAGGTGCGCCTGCAATCCGTCGAGCGCCTCGCGCGCCGTTGGGAGACGCAAGCCGGCGCCAACCGCCAAGACTGGGAATACGACTCGCTGCTGCTTCAAAACCACTATCCGGACTGCCAGAGCATCGCGTGGCTGGACGTGGGGAACCGCGTCCAATGGATCGTCCCGGGCGAGGGCAACGAGGCGCTGCAAAACCTGCAGATCGACGCCGACCGCACGCTCAAGACGGGCCTGAACCGCGCGCAAATCCAGCGCTCGCTCGTGCTCACGCGGACGCTCGACCTGATGCACGGCGGCCGCGGCTTCTACGCCATCGTGCCGGTGTTCGTGGAGGACCAGCCCCGCGGCTCGATCGTGGCGGCGTTCCGCTGGGGCGAACTGCTCGACACCACGCTCGCCGAGGCGCTCCGCGGTTACTCCGTCGTGTTGTGGGACGGCGCCGAGGCAGTTTACCGCCGCACGCAATCCGACCGCGACCTGGAGGACTGGACGAACATCATCGACCTGTCGCTGCGCGGCATGCAGGGCTTCGCCTGGACGCTGCACGTCTGCCCCAAGCCGGAAACGCTCGAGGTCGCGCGGTCCGGCCTGCCGGCGATGGTGCTCGTGGCCGGCGCGTTGCTGGCGTTGCTGATGGGCCTCGCGGTGCAGTTCGGCCGCACCGCCCGGCTGCGCGCGCGGGAAAGCGAGGCAAGCAACCGCGCGCTCGAATCGCAGATTCTCGAGCGTCGGCGAATCGAGGAGGCGTTGCGCGCGAGCGAGGAGCACTTCCAGCTCGCGGTGCGCGGCTCGAGCGACGGGCTGTGGGATTGGGACCTCGCGCGCGGGTCGGTCTATTTCTCGCCGCGGTTCAAGGAACTGCTGGGCTTCGCCGACAACGAGATGGCGAACGACTTCGCCGCGCTCGAGACACGGCTGCATCCCGACGACCGCGAGCGGGTGCTGCTCGCGTTGCGCGGGCACTTCGACCGCTCGACTGCCTACGATGTCGAGCACCGGCTGCGCACGCGGTCGGGCGAGTTCCGCTGGTATCGCGCCCGCGCCGAGGCCACCCGCAACGCCGACGGCAAACCCGTCCGCATGGCCGGCTCGCTCATCGACATCCACGACCACAAGCTCGCGCAGGAGGCGCTGCGCGAAAGCCAGGAGCGCCTGCAGGCCGTGCTCGACAACTCGTCGGCCGTCATCTACCTCAAGGACACCGAGGGCCGCTACCTGCTCATCAACCAGCGGTTTGAGCGCCTCTTCAACGTCACCCGCCGCAAGATCGTCGGCACCACCGACACCGCGTGGTTCCCGAAGGACGTGGCGGACGCCTTCCGCACGAACGACCTCAAGGTGATCGAGACCGAGTCCGTCATGGAGTTCGAGGAAACCGCGCCGCACGAGGATGGACCCCACACTTATATCTCCATCAGGTTCCCGCTGCACGACGCCGCGGGCCGCATTTACGCCGTGGGCGGCGTCTCCACGGACATCACCACCCGCAAGCTCGCCGAGGACGCGTTGCAACGCGCGCACGACGAACTCGACCAGCGCGTCCGCGACCGCACGGCGCAGCTCCAGCGGGTGAACCAGTCGCTCGTCGAGGAAATCACCGAGCGCAAGCACGCCGAGGCGCTGCTCAGCGGCCAGAAGCGCGTGCTCGAGATGATCGCCACCGGCTACTCGCTCAACTACATCCTCGACGGCCTCTGCCGCGTCATCGAGGAACACTCCAACGGGATGCTCTGCTCGGTGCTGTTGCTTGAGGGCGACCCGCGCCGCCTCCATCACGGCGCGGCGCCGAGCCTGCCGAAGGACTACTCGGACGCCCTCGACGGGCTGGCCATCGGCGAGCACGTCGGCTCGTGCGGCACCGCGGCCCATTGTGAAAAGCTCGTCGTCGTCAGCGACATCGCCACCGACCCGCTGTGGGTGGACTTCAAGGACCTCGCGCTCAAGGCCGGCCTGCGCGCGTGCTGGTCGTCGCCCATCTTCTCCGGCGCGGGCAAGGTGCTCGGCACCTTCGCGTGCTACTACCGCGAGCCGCGCTCGCCCGACCCGGCGGACTTCCACCTGATGGACATGGCGATCCGGCTCGCGGCCATCGCCATCGAGCGCAAGCGCGCCGAGGCCGACCTCAAGCAGCTCAACGAGGACCTTGAGGCCCGCGTCACCACGCGCACCGGCGAGCTCGAGTCCGCGAACAAGGAGCTCGAGGCCTTCTCGTATTCTGTCTCGCACGACCTGCGCGCGCCGCTGCGGCACATCGACGGCTTCATCGACCTGCTGCAACGCGGGGCCGGCCCGGCGCTGGACGACCGGAGCCGCCGTTACCTGACTGTCATCGCCGAGAGCACGCAGCAGATGGGCAAGCTCATCGACGACCTGCTGGCCTTCAGCCGGATGGGCCGCGCGGAGATGCGCGCCACGCGTGTGCGCGTGGCCGAGCTCGTCGAGGCGGCGCGGCGGGAGTTCGAGCTGGAGACGCGCACGCGCGACATCGAATGGCGCGTCGGCGTGCTGCCCGACGTGCAGGCCGACCCGGCGTTGCTGCGGCTGGTGCTCATCAACCTCGTCGGCAACGCCGTGAAATACACGCGCACCCGGGCGCGGGCCGTGATCGAAGTCGGCGCGATGCCGGACACGGCGACCGAGCACGTGCTGTTCGTGCGCGACAACGGGGTGGGATTCGACATGCGCTACGCGGACAAGTTGTTCGGCGTGTTTCAGCGGCTGCACCGGGCCGACCAGTTCGAGGGCACGGGCATCGGGCTGGCCAACGTGCGCCGCATCATCGCCCGCCACGGCGGCCGCACGTGGGCCGAGGGCGCGGTGGACCACGGCGCGACCATCACCTTCACGTTGCCCAGGCAGCAGCCCGTCGCGGAAGAATTGTTCGTGAAGTCCGCGGCTTGATCGCGCAGCATGATTCCGTTGAGGGAACGCCGGCACACCACCGCACCCAGTCCGCACACACGGGCCGGGTTGAAGCGCATCCTCTTGGTCGAGGACAATCCCTACGACGTGGAACTCGCCCTCGCCGCGCTCGAGGAGCAGCGCCTCAACTCGCAGGTCGCGGTGACGCACGACGGCGTGGACGCGCTGGATTATTTGCACGGCCGCGGGCGCTTCGAAGGAGACGGCAGTGCGCTGCCCGCCGTGGTGCTGCTCGATTTGAAGATGCCGCGCATGGATGGACTCGAGGTGCTCGGGCATCTCAAGAGCGACCCGGAATTGTGCCGCGTGCCGGTCGTCATGCTCACCTCCTCGCGCGAGGAACGTGACCTCGCCCGGAGTTACGAGCTCGGCGCCAACGCCTACATCGTCAAGCCCGTGGACTTCACAGAATACGTCCGCACCGTGAAGGACCTCGGCCGTTTCTGGGCCGTGCTCAACGAACCGCCGCCGCCCGTCGCGGGCGCTCCGGCGCCCGGCGAACCCGCCCTGCCGCACAAGGCCAAACGTCCGTGGGGCCACGGCGAATGCGTGCTCGTCGTGGCCGACGAGGTCGCCATGCGCGAGATCATCCAGGCCACGCTCGAGAAACACGGCTACCGCATCCTCACCGCCCACGACGGCACCGAGGGCCTCTCCGCCTTCATGCGCCACCGCGCCGAGATCAGCGTCATCATCACCGACATGATGATGCCCATCATGGACGGCGCCGCGCTCATCCGCGCCCTGCTCAAGGTGGACCCCGCGACCAAGCTTGTGGCCATCAGCGGCCTCATCGAGAACGAGAAGGTCGCCGGACTCGGCCGCCCCGGCCAGATTGTGTTCATGCAGAAACCCTTCACCACCGAGAAGCTCCTCGTCACGATCAACGACCTCCTCTCCGCCCGCGTCCGCACCCCGGCGACCTGAGTCCTTCCGGCGGGTCCGGTTCAACTCCGCCCCCTCCTTCGCTCACGCCACGAGCTTCTGGAATAGATCCGTCAACCAGCGCTCCGCGTAGTGTGCCGCCAGCCACACCAGCGCCATCCCCGCCACCGGCGCGAAATCCACCCGGCCCGCCCGCAGCGGCGCGCGATGCAGCGGACCGAGCAGATGCTTCGCGCTCGACTCGACCCATTTCCACACCGCCGCCTCGCCAAAGTAAATGTAGGAACTCACCACCGAGGCGGACAGCACCGCCACGATGGGAATCTTCCACGAGAGCACCGCGCCGCCGCCCAGCACCAGCCCCTGCAGCCACACGCGCGAACCCGCCGCCGCCGGGATGGCGCCCGCCCCCGCGAGCGCGCCGTGCGCGAGCCACCATGCCACCGCCACCGCCGCCAGCGCCGCCGCGAACTTCGCCACGGACGGCAGGCGGTCCACCCAGCCGAGATGCAGCCGCACGAGCCGCTGCACAGGGTCGTGCGGTGGCGCCGGGCCGTTCACGAGCGAGAACAGCACGAGCCAGAAATGGAACACGAGCCAGAACGCGGCGAACCCGAGCCACGAGCAGCCGAGCGCCGCGGACAACGAGTCCACGCGCAGGTTCACCACGATCACGCCGAGCTGGAGTTGCGGTGTCCAGTTCACCGCGCCGCCGAGCTGCGAGTAAAGATACGCGCGAGAGAAAAGCACCGCCGCCAGCGCGATCAGCCACGACCACCGCCGCCGGTCGGGCGCGTCCGCCCGGCGCAGCGTCGAGCGCAGCGAAACCGACGCCGCCTCGGGACCGGCGGGAAACCACGACGCCCGGAATCCGATCCAGAGGCAGAGGCAGGCCAGGTTCAGCAGGAAGTCGATCAGTCCCATGAATCGACGCCATCGTGAAGTGGCCCGCTGGAATCGTAAAGCGCCGACCGCTCACGCCGGCGCTGAATCAGGATGGACCGGGAGTTCGGGGACGTGCGCCTGCCTCCGCAGCACGAATTCCTTCGCGTTCAGCAGACCCCACAACACATCTTCCAGCGCGCCGCGGCGGTCCTTTGCGCGGGCGACGCGAGCGAGCGTCCCGTCGAGCTCCGCAGCCTCCGGGGCGCGCGATGGTGCCGACCAGCACAGCTCGACGAGAATCTCGCGGCCGGACCGGCCTGCAGCGAGCAGCCGGCCGATGCGGTTGTCCTTGCGCGCGACAAGTTCGTTCAGCGACGGACGCCTTCGTGCGCGATGCCCTGCGTGGCCTTGAGCAGCATGAGGCTCACGTCGGGCGCGGAGGGATTGAGGCGGCGCGCGAACTGGTCGCGGGTGAGCGCGGCAAAGTCGAGGTCGGGGTCCTGCCCGCGGAGCGAGAGCTTGAAGCCGCCCTTGACGTTCGCGTTGCCGTGGCAGGTGCCGGCGTTGCAGCCGGCCTTCGAGAGCACGGCCATCACGTCATGGCGGAACGACACTTCGCCCCCGCGCGCGGTGAACACGCAGCACGCGAGCGCGAGCGCGCCGTGGATCGTGAGCCGGGACATCATCGGAGCCTTCGACGCGCGGACTGTGGGGCGTATGCGATCCGATGGGATGGATCGATTCCGGTCAATCCCGGGCAGGCCCGCGGTTGGGCAGTTCCTTGAACTCGGCCCGCACACCGTCGGCGGACACGCGCAGCAACGCGACCGAGCGCGGCATGTTGAAACGCGGCCTGCCTGCGTAGCCGGGATTCAGATAGAGGCGGCCGTCGCGCGCTTCGTTCAGCGGCGTGTGCGTGTGGCCGAAGACGACGACATCGGGCCGGAGCTTCGCGATGCGGCCATGGACCGCGGCGCCCGCGTCCGCGAGGTCCACGATGTGATGCACGAAGAATTTCCGCCCGGCGAGCGCGAGGATTTCCGTCTCCCGCCAGCCGCCATCGGTGTCGGTGTTGCCGAGGACGGCCGTGACCGGTGCGATGGGCTCCAGCTCTGCGATGACTGCGGGGGAGCCGATGTCGCCGCCGTGGAGGATGTGCTCGACGCCCTCGAAGAGCCCCGCCACCGCGGGATCGAGGTAGCCGTGCGTGTCCGAGATGACGCCGATCAACATCAGGCAACCCTCACGCCTTCTGTTCCTCCTTCGCCGGCTCGCCTTCGGGCGCGGATTCCTCGGCTTCCTCGGGTTCGGGCGCCTCGGCTTCGGTGGCTTGCAGCGTCGAGGCGATCAACGCGGTGAACAGCCCGCCGCCAAGCAGCGTGTTGCGCAGGAACGTCCACGTCTCCGGCCAGCCTGTCGTGCCCGTCGTGAGCGCGCGAATCCAGTCGCCGAGCGTCTTCGCGTATTCCGGATTCTGCAGCCACGCCGCGGTGTTCGTGACGAGATAAAAAATCAGCGCGCCGAGCACGCCGCCGCCGATGAGTTTGCCGGGGTGCGCCCGCGGGTCAAAGCAGCGGCCGAGCAGAAAGATGCCCGCATACGCGAGGTAGTTGACCGCCTGATAATCACTGAACAGCGACTCGGTGCGATAGTGGAAGCGATTCAGCGCGAGGTCCGTGCCGACCATCACGCCGAGCACGAGCCACCACGGCAGCCGGCGCGGGAACGCCGCCGCGCAGAATACCAGCGCGTAAGCCATGCTGAAGTTCGGCAGCTTGAGCAGGTCCGGCCACCGCAGGAGCGCGAACAGCGTGAGCAGCGCCGCCGCAGGCCAGTGTTGTTTGAGTCGGGCCTTCAACGCGTCGCACTCTACCGCCGCGGAATTCCCGTTGCCAATCGCCAAGTGCGGACGGACTTCGGATTGACCCTCCGGGCCGCGAGCCTATTGTCGGCTCGTATGGGCCCCGCGATTTCCCTTCTGCCCGCGCTCGCCATTGCATTCTCTGCTTCGCAATCGTCCGCGCAGACTCCCGCGCCCTACTCGCCCGCGAAGTCCGGCTTCGACTTCCCCATCTACACCAACCACCCGCCCGGCAACACGCTTCCCAATGACCCCGTCCGCCGCGGGGCCACCACGCCGCCGCTGCATCCGGACGAGACGCGCAAGCTCATCCAGGTGCCGCCCGGCTTCGAGGTGCGCGTGTTTGCCAGCGAGCCGATGGTCGTCAACCCCGTCGCGATGACGTGGGACGAGCGCGGCCGTCTGTGGGTGCTCGAACTTTACGAATACCCACGCGGCGCCAAGCCCGGCGAGAAGCCCCGCGACCGCATCAAGATTCTCGAAGACACCGACGCCGACGGCGTGGCGGACAAGGTCACCGTGTTCGCGGACGGCTTCAACCTCGCCACCGGGCTCGCGCTCGGCAACGGCGGCGTGTATCTCGGCGCAGCGCCGAACCTCTATTTTCTTCAAGACACGAACGCGCCCGCAGGCTCCGGCGCGGGCGCGTTGCAGAAGGCGAACAAACAAACCGTGCTGCTCACGGGCTTCGGCCTCGAGGACCGGCACGAGCTGCTCAACGGCTTCGCGTGGGGCCCGGACGGCTGGCTCTACATGACGCACGGCGTCTTCACTCGCTCGAAGGTCCGCGACGCGCACGACCCCGACGGCTTCGGCGTGCAGATGGACGCCGCGCTCGCGCGCTTTCATCCGCGCACGAAGAAGTTCGAAGTCTTCGCCGACGGCACGAGCAATCCGTGGGGCGTGGACTGGAACGAACGCGGCGACGCGTTCGTGAGCGCGTGCGTCATCCAGCACCTCTTCCACATGGCGCCTGGCGGCCAATACAACCGGCAGGGCGGCACGTGGGCCAATCCCTTCGGCTACGTCGGCGACCTGCCCACCAAGGGCCTGCCCGCGGTCGTGGACTGGCGGCATTACCGCGCGGCGCACGCGGGCATCTGCATCTATCAGGGCGACCAGTTTCCGCCCGAGTGGCGCGGGCTCGTGATGCTCGGCAACATCCACCAGAACGCCCTCAACTGCGACCGCCTCACGCCGCTCGGCTCGACCTATCGCGCGGAGAAGGAAAGCACGCTGCTCGGGCCCGCGGGCGAGGCGTTGCGCGCGAAGACCGGCGCGACCATCAAGCAGGGCGAGGAATGGCGGCACGTCGGCCCCGGCAACTTCCTCGTGAGCGGCGACCCGTGGTTCCGGCCGGTGAGCGTGCAGACCGGTCCCGACGGCGCGCTGTGGGTGATGGACTGGTGCGACCGCTATCCCTGCT
>VHCN01000020.1 GCA_016871675.1 Verrucomicrobiota bacterium | reverse complement strand
TCGCCTCCGCGCTGGCGAAGGTCTTGAGGCCGGGCTTGCTCTTGAACGGCTCCAGGCTCGGCGCAAAGGCGTCGCTCACCGCCGTCAGTTGGCAGCGCGAGATCTTTTTGTCGAGCAGGTAGCCACAATGGAACTTGCCGATGTTGCCGAGGCCAACGATGCCGAGACGGACGTGGTTCATTGGAAGTGATGCGTAATGCGTAAGGGAGGAGTCGAGCGCGGCGCGTGGAGGGAAGTATCTCAGCCGCCAGAAAGCAGCGGCAAGTCCTTTCTCGACGGGGCCGCAGCCGGCGCAGGATGTGCGCGAATGGATCGCACAGCCGCGGCGGGCGCGACCGCGCGGGTGGTTGATTACCGGCACCGGACGCGCGAAGCGCGACGCTTACTTCACCAGCTCGGCCAGCTTCGGCCCGATGGCGTCGGCCCAGATTTGGTAGCCCTTCGCGGAGAGATGCAGGAAGTCGGGCATGACTTCCTTGGTGAGCGTGCCGTCGGGTTCGAGGAACTTCGCGCCGATGTCGAGGTAGAACACGCTTTTGCCGTCGTCGAGCCTGGCGATGGTGTCGTTGACTTGCTTGAGCTTGTCGCGAGTCGGGTTGGGCATCGGCCCGCGCGGGAAGACCGCGAGCAGCAGTATCCGGGTGTGGGGCGTCTTCGAGCGGAGGTGCTTCACGATGGCGGTGATGCCCTTGGCGATGCCCTCGGCGGAGTCGGAGCCGGAGTTGTTGGTGCCGATCATGAGCACGGCGGCCTTGGGCGTGATGCCGTCGAGTTCGCCGTTTTGAATGCGCCACAGGACATGCTGCGTCCGGTCGCCGCCGATGCCGAAGTTGGCCGGCTTGTATTTGCCGAACGCGGCGTCCCAGATGGCCTTCTGGCCGCCCCAACCCGCCGTGATGGAATCGCCGAGGAAAACCACGTCCACGCCGCCGGCCTTCGCGGTGGCGACGAAGCTCTCGTGGCGCTTGATGAAATTGGCGTCGGGCTGGCCGTCCTTGCCGAACTTCGGCGCGGCGACATCGGGCGGTTGCGGCGCGGGCTTCGCGGCGGGCTTGGTGTCCTGCGCCGAAAGATTCAGCGCGAATGCGAGTGTGGCAAGCGTGAGGAGTGTCGTGTTGGTCTTCATGGGTGGAGTGACTTCGGCGTCCGGGTGTTCTGACGCGCGCTGGATGCGGAGATTCACGCCTCAGGACACGAGCCACACCGCGCCGTCGCGCACTTCGATGGTGAGCGGCTTGAGGCTCGCGCCGATGCACGGACCGCGGACGCAGACGCCCGTCAGCGGCTCGTAAGTCGCGCCGTGCGTCTGGCAGATGAAGTGCCGCCCATCCGTGGTGAAGAACCGGCCATCCGCATAATCGAGCGTGACGGGGATGTGCCGGCAGACGTTTTCAAAGGCGACGAAGTTGCCGTCGAAGTTCGCGACAAAACCGTCGCGCCGGATGCCATCGGCGTCCTTGTAGGTGAAGGCCCGCGTGACGCCGGGCGCAAGCTCGGCGGTCGTGGCGAGGCGTTGGTGGGGCATGGGGGAGCGAGTTCAGTATTCAGTGTTCAGTATTCGGAAGGGCCGTCGGAAGCGCAGGGAGAGCCTTGTGGACTGAACACTGAATACTCTCTCAAAGCCGGGCCACCAGCAGTTCGCGCTGGAAGATGAGCTCTTTCGGAAGGTGCGAATGGAGCTTCATGAAGAGTTCGTCCTGCAGGAGCAGCTCGCGCCGCCACTCCTTGATGTTGATGGTCTGCGCCTGGTCGAGTCGTTCGTGCGCGTCCGGCGGGAGTCCCTCGAGGTCAAAGCTGTGCGGGCCGGGCACCCATCCGAGCGGTGTTTCCTCGGCGTCGGCGCGGCCGCGGCATCGGTCCACAATCCACTTGAGCACGCGCATGTTCTCGCCGTAACCGGGCCACAGGAATTTGCCGGCGGCATCCTTGCGGAACCAATTCACGTGAAAGATGCGCGGCGGGAACTTGATGAGCTTGCGCATGCGCAGCCAGTGGCGGAAGTAGTCGCCCATGTCATAGCCGCAGAAGGGCAGCATCGCCATCGGGTCGCGACGGACCTGCCCGACCGCGCCGGTCGCGGCGGCCGTCGTCTCGGAGCCGAGCGTGGCACCGATGTAAACGCCGTGGATCCAGTAAAAGGCCTGGTAAACCAGCGGCATCGTGTCCGCGCGCCGCCCGCCGAAGATGATCGCGCTGATCGGCACGCCGCGTGGGTCGCTGGCCTCGGGGGCGAGCATCGGGTTGTTCGTCATGGGCGCGGTGAAGCGGCTGTTGGGGTGCGCGCACTTCTCCTTCGAGTCGGGCGTCCAACGGTTCCCGCGCCAGTCGAGGCACTCGGCGGGCGGCGGGGCATCGTGGCCTTCCCACCACACGGTGCCGTCGGGCTTGAGGCCGACGTTGGTGTAGATGGTGTCGCGCGCAATGGCGCGCATCGCGTTGGGATTCGTCTTCTCGCTCGTGCCGGGCGCGACGCCGAAATAACCGGCCTCTGGATTGATCGCGTAAAGCCGGCCGTCCGAGCCGGGCTTCATCCACGCGATGTCGTCGCCGACGGTCCAGACTTTCCAGCCCTTGAAACGCGGCGGAGGCACGAGCATGGCGAAGTTCGTCTTGCCACAGGAGCTCGGGAATGCGGCGGCCACGAAGGTCTTTTCACCCTCGGGCGACTCGAGGCCGAGGATGAGCATGTGCTCGGCAAGCCAGCCTTCGCGCTTGCCCTGATACGAGCCGATGCGCAGCGCGAGACACTTCTTGCCGAGCAGGACGTTGCCGCCGTAGTTCGAGCCAACGCTCGTGATGGCGTTGTCCTCCGGGAAATGGCAGATGAGGCGCCGCTCGGGATTCACGTCCAGCATGCAATGCAGGCCGCGGTTGAAGCCGGAGCCCGCGCCGAGTTGTTCCCATGCGACGCGGCCCATCCGCGCCATCACGCCCATGCTCAGCGCGACGTAGATGGAGTCGGTGAGTTCGACGCCGACCTTGGCGAGCGCCGAACCCGGCGGCCCCATCAGATAAGGCACGACGAACATCGTGCGGCCGCGCATCGCCCCATCGCACATCGCGCGGAGCCGCGCCTTCATCGCGCCGGGCTCGGCCCAGTTGTTCGTCGGGCCGGCATCCTCCTCGTAGTGCGTGCAGATGAACGTGCACTGTTCGACCCGCGCGACGTCGTTGGGATTGGACCGATGGTAGTAGCAGCCGGGCAGCTTTTCAGGATTAAGCTTGAGCAGGACGCCCTCGGCCACGGCGCGATCGAGCAATGCAGCGCGTTCCGCGGCCGAGCCGTCGCACCAGAAAACCCGGTCGGGCTTGCAGACCGCGACTTGCTCATCGATCCAGTCAAGGACGCAGCGGTTGGCTGGCTTGGTCGTTCCAAGTTCGCTCATGCACGCGATGGTTCGCCCCGGTGCGTGCTTTGGCAAGCGAACTCCCGGCCGCCGCGAGTGGATGGCCTGCACGCGGCAGGCCGGTGCTTCATCCGCAAACCACGTGCGGCCGCTTGCGTTGCACCATTGGCCCTCTTAGCCTGCGCGCCATGTTCAAGCGACCCGCCTGCATTGCGATCACCGCGTTCACCATTATGGCCACCCTCACCGCGCGCGCCGACAAGGTCGCGCTCGTCGCCGGGGGCGGCGACAAACCCGCGGACGCGCCCGCGACTGAAGTGAAGCTCGTCGCGCCGTTCGGCGTGGACTTCGACCGCGCTGGCCAGCTCTTCCTCGTCGAGATGGGGGGCGGCGAGCGCGTGCGCAAGGTGGATGCGAAGGGCATCCTGACCACGATCGCCGGCACCGGCCAGAAAGGTTTCGCGGGCGACGCGGGTCCGGCGGCGCAGGCCCAATTCAACGGCATGCACAACCTCGCCGTCGCGCCGAACGGCGACATTTTCGTCTCCGACACTTGGAACAGCCGCGTGCGGAAGATTGACGCGCAGTCCGGCGTCATCACGACGGTCGCGGGCACGGGCACGAAGGGATTCACCGGCGAGGGCGGCCCGGCAGTGAAAGCCGACTTCGGAAACATCTACTGCGTGTCGCTCGATCCGCAGGCCGAGAACCTCCTGCTCGCCGACCTCGACAACCGGCGCATCCGCGCCGTGAACCTCAAGACTGGCATCGCGCGCACGATCGCCGGCAACGGCCAGCGCGGCACGCCCGAGGACGGCGCCGAGGCCGCGAAGTCGCCGCTCGTGGACCCGCGCGCGGTTTGCGCGGACGCGAAAGGGACGATTTACGTGCTCGAACGCGGCGGACACGCCCTGCGGGCGGTCACGCCCGACGGCCGCATCCGCACCGTGGCAGGCACGGGGCAGAAGGGCCTGTCCGGCGACGGCGGCGAGGCGCGTCTGGCGACGTTGAACGGCCCGAAACACCTTTGCATGGACCACGACGGCAGCGTCCTCATCGCCGACACGGAGAACCACGTCATCCGCCGCTACTCGCCCGGCACTGAAAAGATCACGCGCGTCGCCGGCAGCGGAAGGAAAGGCACCGGGGGCGTCGGCGGCCCGCCCCTCGAACTCGAAATGAGCCAGCCGCACGGCGTCACCGTGCACCGCGACGGCACGCTTTTCATCACGGACAGCGGGAACCACCGCGTGTTGAAAATCGCGAAGTAGGCCGGACCACCTCGGCTCGCCGCGGCAGACCACGCCGCACTTGAACCCACGCACACCCGCCGCTACCGTCCGCGCCGATGATGATCGAGTTCACCAAGATGAACGGCGCGGGGAACGACTTCGTGCTCGTGGACAACCGCGGTGGAACGATCCGGCTGACACCCGGACAAGTCGCCCGCCTCTGCCACCGGCAACGCGGCGTGGGCGCGGACGGACTCTTCCTGCTCGTTCCATGCGCCTCGGGAAAAGCCGACTGGGCATGGGAATTCTACAACAGCGACGGCAGCTCCGCCGACATGTGCGGCAACGGCGCGCGGTGCTTTGGCCGGTTCGTGCAGCGGCTCACGGGCGCGGAGCGCGGGTTCACGTTTGAGACCGGCGCGGGCGTCATCGCGGCGAGTTTTGAAGGCGCGCGCGTCACCGTGAACCTCACGCCGCCCCACGGCCTGCGGCTCGGCGAAGCGGTCGCGCTCTCCACCGGTCCCGCCGTGATCCATTCACTCAACACCGGCGTGCCGCACGCCGTGGTCTTCGTGCCCGACGCCGACCGCGCGATGGTCCAGCAACTCGGCCACGAGGTGCGGTTTCATCCGCACTTCGCCCCGAAGGGCACGAACGTCAACTTTGTGCAGGTGCTCGGTCCCGGGCACATCCGCGTCCGCACCTACGAGCGCGGCGTCGAGGGCGAGACGCTTGCGTGCGGCACCGGAGTGAGCGCCTCGGCGATGATCGCGGCGCGGGTGCACGGCTTCACCTCGCCCGTCCGGGTGCAGGTGCAGGGCGGCGACTTGCTGGAAGTGCGCTTCAAGTCCGACGACGCCGGCTTCTCCGATGTGCATCTCACCGGTCCGGCCGAGTTCGTGTTCGAGGGCCGCGTCGAAGTCTGACCCGGCCCGGGGACCGGACTTGCGGCTTGCGCCCCCCGGCATTCGCACTATTCTCGCGGCCCATGAAATTCTATTCGACCCTCGCGGTTTATGTCGTCCTCGGCCTCGTGCTCGGCTGGGGGATGTATAAGGCCACCGTTTCACCCGGCGGATGGTGGATCCTCGGCGCGGTCGTCCTCGCCTACTGCATCGCGTTCGCCAAGATCGGCTGCCTCCCCAAGTCCGGTCATTGAGCCACGGCGCCGACGATCGCTTCCTGTCGTGAATGTCCCACGGGCAGGCCGCGTCGAGGGCTCAGTGTTTCCCGCCCCCAACCCATCGCCATGAAGAACACCGTCGCCATCCGATTCGCCGCCGCTGCCGCCCTCGCCGGCGCGCTGCTTTCCTTCGCAGCCTCGGCAGAGCAGGAAAAGCAAAAGCTCGACCCCGCCGAGAAGGCCAAACGCGACGCCGCCAAGGCCGAGCGCGAGAAGGCCGCGCAAGCACCGCACCCGTCCGGGCCCGAGGCCGCGCAGGCCGCGATGAAGACCTTCACCACGCCCGAGGGACTCGAAGCCACCCTCTGGGCGAGCGAACCACGCCTCATCAACCCCGCGTGCATGGACATCGATTCCCGCGGCCGCATCTGGATCGCCGAGGGCGCCAATTACCGCCGCTGGTCCAACCCGCCCCTCCGGCCCGAGGGCGACCGCATCCTCATCCTCGAAGACACCAATGGCGACGGAAAGGCCGACAAGTCCACCACATTTTATCAAGGCACCGACGTCAACAACGCGCTCGGGCTCTGCGTGCTCGGCAACAAAGTCATCGTCTCCTGCTCGCCGAACATCTTCGTCTTCACCGATGAGAATGGCGACGACAAGGCGGACAAGAAAGAGCTGCTCTTCACCAAGACCGGCCAGCCGCAGCACGACCATTCCGCGCACTCGTTCGTCTTCGGACCCGACGGCAAGCTTTACTGGAACTTTGGCAACACCGGCAAATCGGTCCACGACAAGGACGGCAACCCCGTGAAGGACGTCGAGGGCACCGTGGTCAACGACTCGCGCAACCCTTTCCGGCAGGGAATGGTCTTCCGCTGCAACCTTGACGGTTCCCAGTTCGAGGTGCTCGGTTGGAACTTCCGCAACAACTACGAGGTCGCCGTGGATTCCTTTGGATCGCTCTGGCAGTCCGACAACGACGACGACGGCAACAAAGGCGTCCGCATCAACTTCGTGATGGAATTCGGCAACTACGGCTACACCGAAGAACTCACCGGCGCGGGCTGGGGACAAGGCTGGAACAAGGCCAAGGCCAAGGGCGAGTCCGAGGACAACAAGATTCTTTACCAATGGCACCTGCACGATCCGGGCGTCGTGCCAAACCTCCTGCACACCGGACAGGGCTCGCCGACCGGCATCGCGGTGTATGAAGGCAACCTCCTCCCGGCTCCATTTCGCAACCAGGTCATCCACTGCGACGCCGGCCCGCGCACGACTCGCGCGTATCCCGTGACGAAATCCGGCGCGGGCTACACCGCCCAGAGTGTTGACCTGCTCACCAGCACCGAAACGTGGTATCGCCCCGCCGACGTGTGCGTCGCGCCCGACGGCTCAGTCTTCATCGCCGACTGGCACGACGCCGGCGTCGGCGGTCACAACATGGCCGACCGCGATCTCGCCACGATGACCGGCCGCATCTACCGCGTCGCCCCGAAGGGTCACAAACCCACCGTGCCGGCGGTCAACCTCAAGTCTGCGGCCGGGGGCGTCGCCGCGTTGCAGTCGCCCAACCTCGCCACACGTTACATCGCGTGGACCGCGCTCCACGGCATGCAAGGCAAGGCCGAGTCCGAGCTCAAGAAACTCTGGACCGGCACCGACCCGCGCCAGCGCGCCCGCGCCCTGCACCTGCTCGCGCGCATCAAGGGCATGGAAATGAAATACATCGAGGACGCCCTCAAGGACGCGAACGAAGACATCCGCGCCACCGGCCTGCGCATCGCGCGCGAGCGCGGCATGGACGTGCCCTCCACGGTGAAGAAACTCACCGGCGACGCCTCCGCCCTCGTTCGCCGCGAGTGCGCCATCGCGCTCCGACACAGCAAGTCGCCCGAGGCGCCGAAACTTTGGGCGCAGCTCGCGCTCAAGCACGACGGCAAGGACCGCTGGTATCTCGAAGCGCTCGGCATCGGCGCGGACAAGAATGAAGCCGCCTGCCTCGACGCCTGGCTCGCCGCCGTCGGCGACAAGTGGAATTCACCGGCCGGCCGCGACATCCTGTGGCGCTCGCGGGCACCGAAGGCCGCGACGCTCCTCGCAAAAATCGCCACCGACAAGACCACGACCGAGGCCGAGAAGGCCCGCTACATCCGCGCGCTCGATTTCATCCCCAAATGCAAGGAAAAGGACGACGCCCTCGCCGCGATCGCCCTTGGCGGGATTTGAACACGGTGCGCACGACGCGGGCGCCGCGGTCCAACTCACGCGGGGTGCGCACGTTTTTCATCGTCATGAAGCGACTGCTCGCCTTCGTCGTCGTCGTCCTCTTCGTCCCATCGACGCCCGCCCAGCAGCTTGATCCCGCGCGCGTCGAGACCATCATCGAGGCGCTCTCACGACTCGAACCCGCGCAGGTAACAGCCAACGAGCGCCTCCGCGACGCTCTCGACAAAGTCCTCGCCGCCACGCGCGGCACGGCCCGATTCGCGAAACTCGTCGAACAATTCAAGCTCGCCGACCAGCAGGCCGGGCTTCTCGAAGTCGCCTCGAAATTCCCCGCCGACGAGGCGGGCGTCACCGCCGCGCGACTCGTGCTCGCTGCGAAGGACACCACGGCGCTCGCCACGGCGCTCGCCTCCACCAACGCCGCCGCCGTCGTGCAGGCGCTCGGCAACACCGCCGACAAACAGGTGATCCCGCACCTGTTGCCGGTTCTAGCCAACGCGGACCGCGACGGGGCCGTGCGCCGACAAGTCGTGCGCGCACTCGCGCAAACGCAGGAGGGCGCGGCCGAATTGCTCAGGCTCGCGCGCGAGTCGAAGCTCGCCGAGGAACTGAAGTTCACCGCCGGCTCCGAACTCGCCGCCACGCGCTGGCCCGCAATCAAGGCCGAGGCCGCGAAACTCCTGCCGCGCCCGCCGTCGCTGACTGCGCAGCCGCTTCCGCCCGCAGCCGAGCTGCTGAAAATGGCGGGCGACGCGAAACGCGGCGAGGCCGTGTTCTTCCGGGAGGCCACCCAGTGCGCCAAGTGCCATGTGGTGAACGGGCGCGGACAGGACTTCGGCCCCGCGCTCTCCGAGATCGGCGCCAAGCTCGGCCGCGACGCGCTGCTCGAAGCCATCCTCGACCCAAGCGCGGGCATCTCGATGGGCTTCGAGGCGTGGACGCTCCTGCTCAAGGACGGCGAGGACGCGTTCGGTCTCATCGTGAGCGACGCCGCGGACGAGGTGGCGATCAAGTCCGTGGGCGGGCTGGTGACGCGCTACAAAACGTCCGGCATCAAGAGCCGCGCGCAGGCCAGACTCTCGATCATGCCCGCGGGTTTGCAGCAAACCATGACCACGCAGGAACTCATGGATCTCGTGGAGTATCTCGCCTCGCTGCAGAAGGCGTCGAAGTGATTCCATGAAACCGCGCGGGGAGATCCCGGTCAACCGAACCTGCGCAGCACCGGTCCCACGCCGGACGTTTCAGACCGACTTTGCACCGCGATGCGCGTTCTAATCGCAGGGATTTTCCACGAGACCCACTGCTTCGTGGAGGGCACGACGCCGCTCGCGGAATTCCAGGCGCGGCGCGGCGCGGAACTGCTCGCGTGCGAGGGCGACGCCTCGCCGTTCGGCGGCGTGCTCGAGTTCGCGCGCACGTCCGGCTGGACGGTGCTGCCCACGGTGGACTTCCGCGCCCCGCCGAGCGCCACCGTGGACGATGACGTCATCGAGGCGTGGTGGGGCGAATTTCGCGAACACGCCGGACCCGAGCTCGCGCGCGGCGTGGACGGCATCTACCTCGTGCTGCACGGCGCGATGACGTCGCAGTCATTTCCCGACGTGGAGGGTGAGCTGCTCGCGCGCCTTCGCAGGTTGCGCGGCGCGGAGCGCGTGCCGGTGTTTGGCGTGTTCGACCTGCACGCGAACTTCACGGCGCGCTTGGCCGCGCTCTCGAACTGCCTCGTCGCCTACCGTGAGAACCCGCACACGGACGCGCGCGCGTCCGCGGTGCGGGCGGCGGAACTGCTCGACCGCTGCCTCCGCACAGGCCGCGTGCCGCGGATGATGTTCGAGCATCCGCCCATCATCTGGCCGCCGACGGGCACGGGCACGCAGACCGAGCCCATGCGCAGCCTCGAGGCGATGGCGCGCCGCCTCGAACAGGAGCATCCGCATTTCTGGGCCGTGAGCGTGTCCGCCGGATTCGCCTTCGCCGACACGCCGGAAACGGGCGTGAGCTTCTGCATCTCAACGACCGGCTCCGATGCGGAGGCGCGCGCCGCGCTGGGCGGACTCTGCGAGTTTGCGCTGCGCCACAAGGCCGATGGAAATGTCACCGACCCGCCCCTGGAGGAAGTGATGCGGCGGATTCTCCCGTCGGGCGGGGGACTGACGGTGCTCGTCGAACCCTCGGACAACATCGGTGGCGGCGCGCCCGGCGACGGCACGGGCATCCTGCGCGCGCTGGTGAGTCATCGCGTGAAGAACTGCGCCGTGTGCCTGAACGATCCCGAGGCGGTCGCCCACCTCGCGACGCGCCCGCCGGGCGACACACTCACGCTCGCGGTTGGCGGCAAGGGCAGCCGGCTGGACGCGGGTCCGCTTTCGCTCAGCGTCGAGTTCGTTTCGCATCGGGGCGGCCGCTTCGAACTCGAGGACAAGAACAGCCACCTCGCGTCCATGTGCGGGAATGCGTTCGACATGGGCCCGTGCGCCGTGGTGAGGCACGAGGGCGTCACGATCCTGCTCACGAGCAGGCGGACGCCGCCGTTCGACCTCGGCCAATGGCGCAGCCAGGGGATCGAGCCGTCGCTGCTCTCGATCATCGGCGTGAAGGCCGCGGTCGCGCACCGCCGCGCCTACGACAAGATCGCGGCGCGCATGTTGTGGGTGGACACGCCGGGCCCGTGCAGCAGCAATTTGAAGTCGCTCCCGTTCCGAAAAGTGCGCCGGCCGGTGTATCCGCTCGACGATTGAGGCTGATGATTGCGAGGTCCGGAGCCGGATCGCGGCCCCCATTCTGCATTGGAAAGAAAAAATCCCCGTCCCCTTTTCGAGGACGAGGATGCTTCTTCGCTCGCAGCTTCGGAGCGAAGACGAGGATGAGCGTTACGCGAAGAGCTTCGTGACGGCCTTCGCCTTCACCAGCTCGCGGGGCTGGTTGAGGTGATTCATCACGATGGTCTCCGGGTCAATGCCGAAGCTGTGGTAGATGGTCGCGAGGATTTCGATCGGATGCACGGGATCCTCGACGGGCGCGGAGCCGGTCTTGTCGGACTTGCCGTGGACGTAGCCGCGCTTGATGCCGGCGCCGCCGATGACGGAGGTGTAGCAATACGGCCAGTGGTCGCGGCCGTTCGCATCGTTGCCGTTGCCGGAAGTGCTCACCCCTTTCTGCGGGCTGCGGCCGAATTCGCCGATGGCCACGACAATCGTCTCGCTGAGCAGCCCGCGCTGGTCGAGGTCCTCAAACAGTGCCGAGAGGCCGGTGTCGAGCATCGGCGCGCTCTGCTTTTTCATCCGGTCGTTGAGGCCGACGTGAACGTCCCACGAATGATTGTCTGAGTTCGCGACCTTGGGCCAGATGAGCTCGACGACGCGCGTGCCAGCCTCGACGAGGCGGCGGGCAAGGAGGCAGCTTTGCCCGAAGGTGTTCCGCCCGTAGCGGTCGCGGAGCTTGTCAGGTTCCTGATTGAGGTCGAACGCCTCGCGGGCGCGGCCGCTCACGATGAGGCTCATGGCCTTTTTGTAGTAGTCGTCGAGGTTGTAGGTCTCAACGGCCTTCTCGATCTCGGGCATTGCGTCGCTGATGTCGTTGCGCAGGCTGGCGCGGCGTTCGAGGCGGGCGGCGAACATGTCGGGACGCAGATTGAGGTCGTCAATCTTGATTTTGTCCATCTTGCCCATGTCCATGTCGTCGCCATCGGGGAAGAGCGTGTAGGGATCAAACGCCTTGCCGAGGAAGCCGGCGTTGCCGCCCTTGCCGACGACGTTGGATTCCTGCAACGGACGCGGGAATTGGACGAACGGGAGCATCGGCACCTCGGGCGGCTTGAGGCGGATGATGTTGGAGCCGAAGTTCGGGAAGTCCTTCGGGCTCGGCGGCTCGAGCTGGCCGGACGGGCTGACTTTGTCGGTCGTGTAACCGGTCATGATCTGGTAGATGGCCGCGGTGTGGTTGAAGAGCCCGTTGGGCGTGTAGCTCATCGAGCGGATCATCGTGAACTTGTCGTTCACCTTCGCGAGCTTGGGCAGCAACTCCGTGAACTGCACCCCGGGGAGTTTGGTGGGGATGGAGCTGAACGCGCTCTTGACGTTGTCGGGCACGTTGTCCTTCGGGTCCCACAGGTCGAGGTGCGACGGACCGCCCTGCAGGTAAATCATGATGACGCTCTTGGCCTTGTTCCAGCCGCGGCCGCCCGTGGACGGGTTGGCGACGGATTGGAGCTTGAGCACGCCACCGAGCGAAAGCCCGAGCAGGCCGGAGCCGCCGATGCGGAGCAGGTCGCGGCGGGTCATTCCGAGGTGACGGTCACAGAGGTCTTTGCCGAGTTCGCCTGGGATGCGGATCATAAGGGTGCTTTGTTGCCTAGTTTTGTAACGCTGCTTTGACGTGATTGCAAGGGATTGAATTTAACCGCGGATGGACACGGGGGAAGCCGGATCGGGCTCCCAGGTCCGACACGGTTTCGGTTCGGTGGCCGTGTGTGTCCGCGCGTGGTTGAAAATCACCGGTTAAACAGGAACGCCGGGTTGTTGATGAGCGCCCACGCGAGGTCCTGCGCGCCGATGAGGCGCTGCTGCTCGACGTGCTTGGTGCTGAGCTCGGAGGCGCGCTTGAGTTGCGCGAGCTTCGGATCGGGCGACAGCGGTTCGGCGAGGCGCTTCACGGAGTCCTGCAGTTCCTTCAAGAGCGGATCAATCGGCCGCGGCTTCTTCGCTTCGGCGAGTTCCTTGTTGCGCTTGGCGAGTTCGGGATCGCTGCCGCGCACGAATTTCTCCAGCGCGTCCTTCTGCTCCTTGGCGCGCGCATCGGGCGCGACCACGAGAATGGCGCGCAGTTCCTCGGACTGGCTCAAGCCGGGCGTCTTCGCATCCGTGGTTGAGATCCGGAAGCGACCGAGCGTGTAGCCCTTTTCCTCGCCTCCGTTGAACTGCTGCGTGAGCGTGAAGGTCAGCGTGCCGCCCGCCGTATTCGTCAGCGGCGTCTTCAATTCGTAGGTCGCCCAGTGGGTCGAGCCGCCGTTGGGCGCGATGGCCCAGCCGGTCTGCCGGTTGTTCTGCCCGTCGATGGACTTGGCGACCTCGAAGTTCTCCTGGCTGAAATCCGCAAGCGCCTTGGTGAGGTCGAGCTTCTTCGTGTCCTCCGGCTTGCCGCCTGTCGGCGCGAACGTCACGGCGATTTCATTGAGCACAAAGTTGCCGTCCGGCGCGCGACCGGGGCCGCCCTTGGGGAACTTCTTGTCCGCGAGCGCCTCGACGCGCAGCGCCGCGAGCACGCCGGGTTGCGCGTCCGACGTGACGGTGTAAACCGCGCGCGGAATCTTGCCTTCGGTGACGACAATGGATTTGTCGTCCTCTTGCTTGAGCTTGAGGTCGCCGGTGGACTTGGCGGACTTCGCGGCGATGGCCTTCCACGCGACCTTGAGGTCCTGCTTCTTCTCGAACTCGACCGCGCGCTTCGGAAAATCCTGCTCGTTAAAGCGCTTCAACTCCGCCTCGGCCTTCGCGACGCGCTCCTTTTGTTCCTGATCGAGCTTCGCCTCGCGCGGGGCGATCTCCTTTTCGTAGTCCGCGAGGTCCACCTTGGCATCGGCAAGGTCGGTGGCGCGTTGCGTCTCGCGCTTCTTCTGGAGGCCGGGGAAGACCTGCTCGTAGGCGGAGAGCTCCTTGGTCACACGCTCGTGGTCGGGCTTGATGAGCGACCAGTTCTTGAGTGTCGCGTCAATTTCGCCGGGCTTCGCGGGTCGGTTGAGCACACGCAGGAATACCTCGTGGATGAGCGCGCGGTCGTCCTTCACATCGGCGACAAGCTTGGCGATGGCATTGTCCGCGGCGCTCACGGCGTCGCCGACGGTCGCGCCGGAGATGAGCGCCATCACGGGCCCGAGCTGGATGTCGCTCGAGCGTTCGCACTCGCACGCGGATTCGCGCGGCGGCTTGCCCATGGTCGCGAAGAAGCCGTCGGGTAGTTTCACCGCGTCCGCCAGCGCGGCGGCGCGCGTTCCAGCGGGCACGCCCGGGATGTTCGACTTCGCGCCGGTGACCTTGTAGATGCTGTCGAAAAGCACCTCGGCCGGCAGGCGTCGCGCGGTGGCGTGGCTGAAGTTGACCTTGTCGTCGGCGTTCCACTTGTGTGTCACGACCGAGAGTTGGTAGGTGCGCGACTTGGTGATGAGCTTCATCAAGTGACGCGTGTCGAATCCGCTCTTGAGGAACTCCTGCGTGAGGTAGTCGAGCAGTTCGGGATTGCTTGGCGGGTTGCCCGCGCGGATGTCGTCGAGCGGTTCGATGATGCCGACGCCGGTGAGGTAGCCCCAGATGCGGTTGGCGAAGCTGGTGGCGAAGTAGCGGTTGTCCTTCGCGGTGATCCACGCGGCGAGCTGTTCGCGACGCGACGGCTTTTTCTCGGCCTTTGCCCCGGGGCCGCACGTGGCGGGATACGGGAACTGCGGCGGCGTTTCCTTGCCGGTGCGCTCGTGTTTCACTTCGCCGCTGGTGGAGTCCTCGACGATTTCATAGAGCGGCTTGCCGCCCTCGACCGCCGTGCCGCCTATCTGCCTGTCTCCCGCGGCGGGGTCCTTCTTCAGCCCGACTTGCGCGAAGTAGGCGGCGGTCTGGTAATACTGGTCCTGCGTCCAACGCTCGAACGGATGGTCGTGGCACTTGTTGCAGTTGAAGCGCGTGGCGAGGAACAGGTGCGTCGTGTTCTCCATGATGTCCTCGGGCTTGCGGAGAATCTTGTAGTAGCTCGCGGGCGGGTTGTCCTTGTTGGAGCCGCTTGCGGTGATGACTTTGCGCGCGAATTCGTCGTAGGGCGTGTTCTTCGCGACTTCGTTGCGAATCCAGTCGCGGAAGGCCTTCGCGCCCTCCGCGCCGAGGAACTTCGAGTTCACCTGCAAGAGGTCGGCCCACTTGTTGGACCAGTGGTCCACGTAGTCGTCTCCGCCGACGAGCCTGTCCACGAGCGCGTCTCGCTTCTCGCGGGTCGGGCGCGTGTCGGCGAGGAAGGCCCTCACCTCGTCCGCGCCGGGCGGCACGCCGGTGAGGTCGAGATACACGCGGCGGATGAACTCGTCGTCGGTGCAAAGCCCGCTCGGCTGGATCTTCATCCGCAGCCACTTCGCGGCGGTCAGTTCGTCAATCTTGTTCCATTTCTCGGGCTCGCTCCACGCGAAGCCGTCGCGGTCGCCCATCACGGTCACGGTCGTCGCGGCGTAGGCGCCCTCGAAGCGCGCGAGCATCGCGGCCTCGCCCCGGCGCAGCGTGCTGACCACGCCGTGCGCGTCGGCCTTGGCGATGTCCTGATTGCTGCTCTCGACGAAGGCGAGGGTCGTCACGTCGCGCGTCGAGCCGTCGGCATAAGTGGCCACCACCCGCATCTGCTGGCGCGAGCCGACGCGCTGCACGACGGGGTTTTGAGGGGAGAGCTCGATCTTCGCGACGCGCGCGGACTGCTCGTCGAGCTTCGCGCCGGCGCCGATCCATTCGCGGATGATGCGGTAGTTGAGGTCGCCGGGTTCGATGACCTTCGCGCCGACGTGCGGCACGGCGGCGGTGGGTTTGAGCAGCATCAGCGAGTCGTCGGGCGAGGCGACGTTGGCGCGGCGCGAGGCGAGTTCGTCGGTGAACGCGCGGACGTCGTAGTTCGCGTCGTAGCCACGGAGCGAGAGTTTGAAGCCGTTCTTGCCTTCCTTGGAGCCGTGACAGGTGCCTTGGTTGCACCCGGCTTTGGTGAGCACGGGGTTCACGTCGCGGATGAAGTCGGTGTCGAGTTGTCTCTCGATTCCGGAAACTTTGACCGGGATGCTGACGCTCTTGCCGCCGAGGCTGGCCTTGACGGATGTGGAGCCGTTGGACTTGGCGCGGACAACGCCCGTCGCCGTGACGTCGGCCGTGCGCGAGCTGCCGATGTCGAGCTTCGCGATGCGCGTCACGTCCACCGTTTCGCCGTTGCTGAGCCGCGCGGAGATGAGCACCTGCGCGCTGTCGGTCCATTTCGCGATCGCGAGGGTCTTGGGCTCGGCTTCGAGCGCGATCACTTTCACGCCGGGGGGAAGTTTCTCCTGCCCGGCCTCGGTCTTTGCGGTGGCGGGCGCGGCGTCGGGCTCGAACTTCTTCACCGCGAGCGCCTTCGTGGCTTCGCTGACTTTCACGGAGAGGAACTCGCCCTTGCGCGAGCCGTCGGCTGTGTTGAACAGGCGCACGACACCGTCGGAGCCGGCGGCGGCGGTGGTCTTGTTGTCCGGCGAAATCGCCACGGCGAACACGCCCGCGTCCACCGGGGTCTTGAAGAGTTTCTTCGCGATGCTGTCCTTGTATTTGGCGATGGCGGCCTGGTCCTGCGCATTGCGGCTCGCGGGAATCTTCTTCATCACGTTCGCCATGTCGGTGGTGATGGGGTTGGTGCTGCTGGTGTAGGTGGTGGCGAATACGTCGCCCTTGCCGTCGAGCGCGGAGCCCGCGGCGATCACGCTGCCATCGCGGCTGAACACGACCGAGTAAACGCGGCCGAGCATCGGCTCGAGCGGGAAGATGCCATTGGAGTCATCGCCAATCTGCCGCGCGGTGGTGCGAAAGATCTGGTAAACCTTCGCGATGCCGTCGGAGCCGCCGAAGACGATTTCCTCGCGCCTGGGGTGATGCGCGACGGCGTGGATGCCGCCCTTGAGGGCGTTGGGCGTGATGCTCGTGATGTTGTCAATGAACCGCTGCGTGGCGACCTCGGTGAGCTTCGAGGTCATGTCGCGGCTCACGGAGATGATGTGGTCGCCTTTGGCGTTGAACGTGGTGTCGAGCACCCAGTCGCTGTGCGCGCCTTGAAAGACAACTTCCTTGCCCGTGTCGCTTTCGATGGCGCGGACGGAGTTGTCGCCGCAGCCGAAGGCGATGAGCTTGCCGTCGGGCGACCAGTTCGCGCCATAAACGGTGTCGTAAGTGACGGGCACCGAGAGGAGCAGCTTGCGCTTTTCCACGTCCCACACCTGCACCTCGCCCATGCGGCCGGGCAATCCACCGGCAACGGCGAGCTTCGTGCCGTCGGGGGAAAAGCGCACGGACTCGATGCGCTCGCTCAAGCCGACGAGCCGGGCGACGAGTCCGGAGCCGTCGGCCTTGTGAAGGAGCACTTCGTGGAACCCCGGCACCGCGAGCAACTGGCCGTCCGCGGAGTAGTCGAGGGAGGTGATCACCGGCGGCAGGGAATACACGGGCGGATGATTTGCGTCGTAACGCTCTTTCGCGTTCGCGGGCGTGTCGTCCACTGCGCCCTGCGCAATCCAGTTGCGGATGAGCTCGATCTCGGCGGCGTGCAGCGGCTTCCTGCCCTCGGGCATCTCGGCCTTGCCTTCCACGGGCGTGATGAGCTTAAGGAGGTTCGACTTGTCCGGCGATTTCGCGACGATGGCCGCGAGCCTGGACTCGCCGCCGGCAAGCAGTTTCTTGAAGTCCGTCATCACGTAACTGCCCTTGACCTTGGCCGGCTGGTGACAGCCCTGGCAGTTGGCCTGGAACACGGGGCGGACCTCCTTGTAATAGCTGACCTTCTTGGCGGCTTCCTTCTTCGCGGGCGCGCCGAAGGCCGGGGCCGTGGCGGCCATGGCGGCGAGCAGGATTGCAAATGGTGCGAGCTTCATAAGTTCAATGTCACTCCGGTGAACAGCCAAGAAAAGACGCCCGTGCGCCAATCGGAATTCTAGCCGGTTTGGTGATTGTTCATAGCACACCCCGGCGCGGCGTGGAACAGGGAATTCGCGCGCTCCGCCGGCACGTTGACACTGCCGGGAGGCGTTGATATTTTCCGCGCGCAAAAGCGAATGGGCATCTACCTGAACCATCAAGTGCTCGTGCTCAACCGGCTCTGGCAGGCGGTGAACGTCTGCTCGGCCCGGCGCGCGCTGACGCTGTTGTTCCAAGGCCACGCCGAGGTCGTCGTCGGCGACGATGACGGCGCGTTTGAGACCTTCGACTTTTCGGAGTGGCGTGATTTTTCAGAACGCGAACCGCACGCCGAGTCCATCACCACGGTGTCCTTCCGGATTCGCGTTCCGCGCGTGATCATGCTGATGGTGTTCGACAAGCTCCCGCGCAAGGAGGTCAAGTTCACGCGGCACAACATCTTCGAGCGCGACCGCAATACGTGCCAGTTTTGCGGTCAGATCTTCGACCGGAAGGATCTGAACCTGGACCACGTCATCCCGCGCGACCGCGGCGGGCCAACGACGTGGGAGAACATCGTCTGCTCGTGCATTCCGTGCAACACGCGCAAGGGAAACCGCACGCCGGCGGAGGCGGGGCTGCGGCTGATCCGGAAACCCAAGCGCCCGAAGTGGCGGCCGTTCGTGCAACTGAACGTGAGCTTGGAATGCCACGAAAGCTGGAAGCACTTCCTCGACCTCGCCTACTGGAACGTGGAGTTGGGAGAACAGTGACGCCTGCCTGACGCGTGCCCGCACGCGCCGTCCGGCATCGCTACCGGACCTTCGCACCCGCCGAGTCGATCATCGCCCAGAACTGCGGATTCTCCTGCAAGGCCTCGTCTTCGCCCGTCGGAAGGCTCGACCGGTAGAGGAAATCCTTGAGCGTATTCCGGCTCAGGATGCGATGCACAACGACGCCAAGCGGGTGACGCTCGAAGTAAATGCGGTAGTCGCCGACCCGAAAGCGGTGGAGAACGTGCCCCTGGCGTTCCAACCGGCCGAAGTGCTGGAGTTCCGTCCCCATCACTTCATCGGGCAGGCCCCGAAAATCGCCGAGGATCTGCAACTGGAGCTCCTTCGGCATGCGAGCCAGTTCGGCGGCGCTGGTCGGATTGAAGATGATCTGGAACTGGCGCATCCGAAATCAGTTTTGAGTTCCGAGTTCCAAGGTGGATTGCCGGGAGGTTCACGGGCGAAAACCCGAATCTCCAAACCCGGAATTCGAACCCGCGGAGCTGGTAGCCCGTATGGGAATCGAACCCATCTTTCAGCCTTGAGAGGGCCGTGTCCTAGCCGATAGACGAACAGGCCGGCTGAACCAGCGCGCGGATGCTAGTGTTGGGTCGAGTGTGCTGTCAACCACGCGCAACAAAAAAGCCGCCCGTTTCCGGGCGGCTTGAAGAGAGCAGGTATCCCTAGTCGCGACGACGGCGCAGGAACAATCCCGCGGCACCGAGCAACCCAAGCGTCATGAGACCGGGCTCGGGAACAAGTGCGACGGAAAATGACGGGTGGAGGTTCACAGTCGCGGTAACCACAGTCGGAGGTGTTCCGGGAATAGTTCCTCCCAAGACGAAACCGGAAGTCTGGACGGTTCCGCCCAACCCGACAATCGCCGACTCGCCAACCTTGCGGCCCGCCGCGACTGCAGCTTCGTAGGAAGTAATGGTCCCACCAACATTGTCCCAAGCTTTCAGTTGATACGCACCCAAGGAGCCGGCGTTGAGCGAGGCGCTCGTGACGGAAACATCCCCCGCGTTAATGATGCCCGTGCCGTCGATAAAATTGGCACGCGACCCGATGGCTGCGAGTGAGCCGGCGCTCGCTCCCGCATAAATCTGCGCCGAGAACCCCGAGCCGAGGGGAGTCACGCCACCCGTGTCATACACGACACCAAGGAGCGAATTACCGGCGTTGAAGTTGAAGAATGTGACAACGTAGTCGGCCCGCGCGGAAGCAGCCACAAGGAGGACTGAAGCGGCGAGGGAGAGGCGATGGATCAGTTTCATAGGCTTGGAAGTTTGCGAATTACTGGTTGACGGAGAAAACGCGGGTCCAACTCACGGGAGTCGCGCGGTTGACGAAAAAGGCTTCGCCGACATCCACACGAGGCTCGTTGCCACCCCAACCCGCGAAGTAGAAGGAGCTCGAATACTGCTGGTTGGTGGGGTTGAAGCGATAGACGGAATTCCCGTTGGCCACGGGCAGGCCGAGCACCGTCTCGACTTCGCCGGATTGCGGAACTTGGGAACTCGCGATCCAGAAGCCGGCGGGGAGGGACGTGGTAAGCGTTCCCTGCTGGACGTTGCCGACGAACGTGATCGTGATGTTCGTCCCAACGGGATTACGGATGAAGAATCCTTCGCCGGGAACGACGGTGAAGTTTGGAACCCAGGTTCCGAAGAAGAAGCTGCTTGAGAAGCTTGTCCCGTCAAACTTGTAGATTGCGGTGCCATTCGGAACGCTGCCCGCGGGCAGAAGCGCGTTCAACGTGTTGGTCGGCGCGTTGAGCGGGTTCGAGATGAGTGAGAAGCCCGGAAGCAGGGTCTTGTTGACGAATCCCACGGCGTTGACCGAATAGACCGTGCCTTGCGCGAACGCTGAGGTTGCGGCACCGAGAACCAGTCCTGCGACGAGAAGCGCTTTGGCCTTCATGTGGTGTTTTCCTTTTGTCGTGTGCGGTGCGAACATCGCAGCCGGCTTTCGAGCCGTCAACAGTTTTTTTGTCAGGATTTCTCTGTAGACAGGGCACTTGCAAGGCAGCGGGTGGAACCGTGTCCCGACGACGTCCGGACGTGTCGCAAGTCCCGATAATCGCCCCAAATCCAGCCAGTTTCGCCCGCCTAGGTCGTATCGGCGGCGACAACCACCTTGAGTGAATCCACCGAGGGATTTGCGGCCAGTCGCACCGCGTCGGCCGTCCGCGCCAATGGAAAGCGGTGGGTCACCAACCCTCGAACGTCGAGCCGGCGGGAGAACACCAGCCGGGCGACCTCCTTCTGCAAGGTCACGTCCGCCGAGTAGCTCCCGACCAGGGACCTTTCATCCACACAGACTGCCGCGGGGTCCACGCCAATCGCAGAACCCCGTTGGGTGTGCGCGAAGAGCATCACCGCGCCGCCCCCGCGGACAAGTTGCAGGGCGCGGGTCACGAGCGCGTCCACCGGAACCGCCAGCACGGCCGCGTCGAGGCCGTTGCTGGCCGTCGCAAGGTCCAGTTGGGTTTCGAAATCCGGGTCGTCCGCGCCCAGGACTAAGCGCGCGCCGAACTTGGCGGCAAGGGCGAGGCGCGCTTCCGCACGATCGCTTGCCAGCACGCGGATGCCGCGCAGCGCGAGCAGCCGGGTGAACAGCAGCCCGATCGGCCCCTGGCCTGCCACCCACACGGAGTCGCCGCGCTGCAAGCTGAGCCGGTGGACGGCCTTGAGCACGGTGTTCACCGGTTCGAGCATCGCGCCCTCGTCGAACGTGTTTCGGGGCGGCACCTTCACCACGCCGGGCAGGCAGAACGGCAGGACGCGCACGAACTCCGCATAGCCGCCGCCCGCCGGTTCGAAGCCCGCGGTAATGCCGGTCCGCTTGTATTGCGCGCACTGGGCAAACGCGCCGTGCCGGCACGCGTGGCAATCGAGGCAGGGCACGTGGTGATGAAGCGCCACGCGGTCGCCCTCGCGCAAGCCGCGCACCCGCGCGCCGACCCTGACGATGGTGCCGGACGTTTCGTGCCCGAACACACGCGGCGGCGCGACGGTCCCGTGCTGGATTTTTTTGATGTCCGTCGGGCAGACGCCGCACACCGCGACGCGCACGAGGATTTCAGCCGAGGTGATCCGCGGCACGGGAAGGGTTTCGAGGCGCAGGTCGTTCACGCCCCGGTAAACGACGGCGCGCATCACCTTGGGCAGCTTGAACACGGCGCGGATAGAACACAGCCGCGGTGACGCCCGCAAGCCGGCAAATCGGCCGGGGGATTCGTGCGGAGAACGAGCGTGAACCGGGGCCGGCTGGCGGGACGCCCGTCCCGCTACTGCTTCTCGTAGAGTCGCGCCAGTTCGAGCAGGACGGCCTCAAGCTGCTTGAAGTAATCCTCGTCGCCCGCGCCCTGGCGGGACTCGCGCAATTTCGCAACCTGCAATTCGAGCGCGTCGCGTTTCATCCGCAACGCCGGTGGCATCTGCCGTTCCTTCGCGCTGCGCACGAGGTGAAACTGGTGCGCGCGCAACCCGTCGAGCGCCGCACCGTCGCTCGCCTTCTTCACCGCGCGCACGCCGCGAAACCAGTCGCCCGGCGTGCCGAGCCCGTCGCCGTTGTCGTCGAGCAGCGCGTGCTCGGTGGCGAGGCGGCCCTCGGACTTGTAGAACTCGGCCGTGCGGCTCGACGCGAGCAGGAACGCCTCGAGCAGCGAGGTCTGCCCGTCCTTGTCCAAGTCCGCCTGCGCGTCGAGCATCGCCTCGCCGAGATGCCGCCCGAAGCGTGCGAAGTTCACCTCGTTCCCGCTGCGCGTGGCGGTGATGACGACGCGACCGGGCGCGGCGAGCTTCGACATGAACGGCGCGCTCGCCGACGACGCATTGATGACTGCGACGGGCCGCTTGACCGGCTTGAGCCACGCGGCGAGGTCCGTCGCCGCGAGGTCGGGACCGGTGAGGTTGAACTTGGCGTCCTTGCTGTCGAACGTGCCGTGGCCGAGCAGCACGAGCCACAACTCGGCCGGGCCGTCCACGGGCTCGCTTTCGATCGCGGACTTGAGCAGCGCCAGATCGTTGGTCGAGGCCGAGGTGCCGGGGCCGATGCCGATGAACTTCGCGCCGGCCTCGCGCGCGGCCTTCGACCAGTTGGCCGCCCACTGCCCGAACTGATTCCCGAATTCCTCCTCGCCCGCGGCGCCGACGGCGACGATGACCGTGGGGTTCGCCTGCTGCGGCGCCACCGCGGCGGCGGCACAGGTGGCCGCCGCGAGCAGCGCCACGAAGGGGGCCGCGGCCATCCTCACGCCATTCCTTTCCACCGGCGCAGTCCCCACTCGGCGACGAAGCACAACAGCGCGAACAGGAACACGAGCGGCGTGTGCCAGAGCGGATACGTCCACGCCTCGGTCACCGGCGCGCGGCGGTTCGGCAGCGCGCGCGCGAAGTCATCCAGCCGCGCGGGCGTGAGCAGCTCGCCTCCCGATTTTTTCGCGATGGCCTCGAGCAGGGGGCGGTTCGGCTTGAGCGATTTGAATTCCTCGGCCGCAAGGTCCGTGCTCCAGCCGGCCTCGGCGCGCGCGACCTCGGCGCCGATGGCGTTGGTGACAAACGCGGTGACCTGGTAGCCGCCGGTTTCGCGCGGGACGTAGGTGGCCTGATACAGCCCCGGCTCGCTCGTGGCGGGCTCGGCGTTGAGGCGGATGAAATTCGTCTCCGCCCCGGCCTTCGCGTCGGCGGCGAGCGGTTGCACGCGCAGCACGACGGACGCGTTGTCCATCGGCTGGAATTTCTCATCGCGCACGCGGACATTCAGCAACATGGCCTGATTCGCATCGCCGCGCTGCGCCTCGGTCGCCAGCTCGATGCGGTTGGGCACGTCGGACACGAGCCAGCGGATGGTCTGGCGCCACGACTTGTCCATGTCCTTGTGCGACTCGGCATCGTGCATGCCCCACTGCCAGAGGTCGCCGATGAGGAGCGCCGCGGTGCGGCCGTGGCCGAAGCGCTGCGTGACAAGCGCGGGATACTCCCTGCGGCCGTCGTTCACCGTGGCGAGCACGCTCGCGCCCGGCTTCACTTCCTTCACCTGGTTGAGCACGTCGAACTTCGGCATCGCCTCGACGCGGCGCCTTTCGTCGGCTTCGTTCGCCCGCACGCGCGACCACGGCTGCAACATGCCCTCGCGCGAGAGCGAGAAGGTGTAGCCCTGCTGCGGCGCCGAGTTCTCCGTGTTGCGGTCGAGGTAGACGGGCAGCATGTCGCCGATGGGCGTGCGCGCATACTTGCCCTGGTGGAAGCACTCCGCGCCGCCGAGCATGAGAAGCCCGCCGCCGCGCTCGGACACGTAGCGCTGGAGCAGCGACTGCTGGTCGGGCTTGAAGAACTCCGCCTCGCAGTCATCGATGATCACCGCGTGATACGCATAGAGTTCCTCGGGCGAAGTGGGAAAGCCGCCGCGCAGCTCCTCCTGGTCGCGCGTGTTGAGGCGCACGAGCACGGGCTGGTCGTAGCGCTGGATCTCCTCGGGGTTCTGGTTGCCAAACCCGCGGAAGAGCGGGTTGCTCGACTCGCCCACGCGGCCCTTGAACTCGAACTTCGGCTCGCGCTTCGCCACGCGGATCAGCGCGACGAGATGCACCTGGTCATCCTCCGCCAGCGCCCGGTTGAGAAACTTGAACTCCCAATTCGGCCGGCCCGCGATGTAGAGGATGCGATACGGCCCGCGGCCGCGGTCCACCACGACGACGCGCGCATTGTTCGCGAGCGTCGCCTCGGTGGAGAGCGCCGCGTTGCCAAACTGCTCAAGCTCGTTCTTCGCCGAGACGCGCAGCCGGTAGAAGGAAAGCCCCGGCTTGTCGGGCTTGAACTGGAATCGAAACGCGAGCGGGTCCGAGTCGCGCTGCGACTTGAGCGCCTGCTCCTCGATCTTCTTCCCGGTGCGGTCGAGCATCTGCGCGACGATTTCGTAGCCGTTGTAGCCCGTGGCGAGCACGTCCGCCTGCACGTTGACCGGCGCGTCCTCGAACACGGTCTGGCTCACGGCGACCTTCTGGACCGCGAGGTCGCGGATGGGCGCGTTCTCTCCCATGACGACGGGGAAGACGGGCACGCCCGCAAGCCCGGGCGGCGCCTCGGAGATGTCCGTTGCGTTGCCATCGGTGAGCAGCAGCACGCCGGCGATGGGGCGGTTGCCGAAGCGTTCCTTCACGCCCCGCAGCGCCGCGCCGAGGGCCGAGGCCCGGCCGTCGAAGTTCAGCTCGGAAAAGTCCTTGGTGCTGACCAACCGCGAGTCGAACACGTAACGCGCCACCTGAAAGTGCTCGTCGAGCCTGGACTGCCACGCGGCCTGGTCGGACTTGAGCAGCTTGCGCAGCGAATCGGCGCGTGTCTCGGTCGCGTCGCGGTCCTTGATCTGCATGCCCTGGCTGTTGTCGGCGAGGATGACGAAGTGATTCGCGCCGGGCCGCGCGCGCTCGCCGCTCCAATGCGGCTCAAGCAGGCAGAGGCCGAGCGCCACGAGGCCGAGGAGCTTCAACGCGAAACACAGTCCGCGGACCGACGGCTCCGCTCCTGACACGCGGTAGCCGCGCACGAGAAAAACCAGCGCCACCGCGAGCGTGACGCCCACGGGCGCGAGCCAGTCGCGGTTGGCAAAGATGATGGAGGCGAACATCGCGGGCAGAGTGTCGTTCAAAGGCGCCGCCGGTCAACCGGCCACGGTTGGAAGCTTCGCGCAGCAACCGCCTCAGTTCTTGCTCCTGCCCAACTCCTCGTAATAGCGGCGCACCAACTCGCCGAACTTGCCGGGCACGGGGTCGCGGTCAATCGGCACCAGCGCCTCCTTCGACTCGCGCTTCGCGATCTCGTCGCCGAGGCGCTTGCTCACCTCGGCGAGCGGCGCGACGATCTTGGTGCGGATCTGCACCCAGTCAGGCTTGGTGGGTTCCTGGCGCGCTTCCTGACGCAAGCGGCGCGCTTCCTCGCGAACGCGCTGCACGTCGAGGCGCAGGTCGGGCAGTTCGATCATTTCCTCCACGTCGCGAAGGCGGTCGCTCCACTGCAGATAATCTTCGCCGCGGATGGGCCCGGGAAACACCGGCCGGTTGCCGAGCCACTCGTCGAAGCCGCCCGTCCGCCTCGCGCCGCCGCCGTCGCCACCGTTGCGGACGCGATTCTGAAGGTCGGCGCGGTCGCGTGAACCGTCCGGGTTCGGCTGGCCCGCCTCTTTTCCACTCTTGCCGCCTTGCTTGCCCGCGTTCTCGCCCGGCTGCTGACCGGGCTGGCGCCCGGCCTGTTTGCCGTCTTGCGGATTGTTGTTCTGTGCCTGGGGATCGCCCTGCTTGCCCTCGCCTTGCTTCCCCTGCCCCTGATTTCCCTGGCCGGGCTGCGGCTCACCGGGCTGACCGTCGCCTTGTTTGCCTTCACCCTGTTTCGGGTCGGCCTGTTTGCCTTCGCCTTGCTTCGGTTCGCCCGGCTTGCCCGCGCCGGGTTTGGGTTCGCCGGATTTCCCGCCGGGCTGGCCTTTCGGCCCGGACTCGGACGGCTGGCCCGCCTGTTTGCCCGGCGGCTTGCCGGCCTGCGCCTCTTCGCCTTGCGGCTCGGCCTGCGCCAGTTCGCGCCGGACGGCTTCTGCGAGGGCCTCGACTTCCTTGCGGGCCATGCGGAGGGCCTCGGCTTCGTCGCCGAGCACGCTCTCGGCGGCGCGCTCCACGCCGCGCTTGAACTCGTCAATGCTCCGCCGGCTGCGCTCCTCGATGTTCTTTGTCTCGGGCAGGAAACCGTTCTTCATCAACTCGGCGGCGATCTCGAGCCCGGTGCCCGGCTCGGTGTTCTTGTTCTTCTCGAGCAGTTCGTAAACGGGCCGGAGCATCTTGCCGCGTTGCAGGAGTTCCTCGGTCATGCCGCGAAGGTTCGCGGCGTCGGCCTGGGCGTTCTTGCGGACGGCGTCGTAAAGCTGCTTGTGGAGGAGCGGCTCGGCCTGCTCGGCGCGCTCGCTGATTTCCTTCGCGCGGTCCACGAGGTTTGTGAGGTGCTGTTTCTGTTCCTGGAATTGTTTCACGAGCTCCTGTTTCTCGCCGGTGTCGGTGAGGGATTTCCTGCGGTTGTTGTCGGTGAGCTGGTCGAGTTGCCGGCCGATTTGCTCCTGCTTTTGCGCGAGCTCGCGGGCCTCAAGGCGCATCTGGCGCATCTCCTCGGAGAAGGCGTTGGAAGTTTTCTTCCGCATCTCGTCGCGCATCTTCTCGAGGTCGCGCTCGGCGCGTGTGCCGGAGGCGAGCGCCTGTTGCACGTTGCCCTTCTGCATGGCCTCGGCGGCGCGCTGCACGTCCTGCCGCGTCTGGTCGAGTTGCTTGCTCTCCTGCTGCATCTTGGACTGGTTTTCCTGCCGGTCCATGCGCTGGCGGAGTTCATCCACGTCGGCGAGCATCTTCTGCTCCTCCTCCTGGAGGCGCTTGAGCCGGCGGCGGATGTCCTCCGTCTCCTGCTCGGACTTGGCCTCTTGCAACGCGGTCTGGAGTTCCTTGAGCCGCTCGTTCAAGTCCTGCTGGCGGCGCGCGAGTTCCTGCAGGCGGTTGAGCACCTGCAACTGCTCGCGCTGCTCGGGCGATTGCTTGGCGTCCTGCGCGAGGCGTTGCTGCTCGTATTTGTTCTCGCTCATCTTGAGGTCGAGCTGGTCGAGCTGGCGCTGGCGGGATTGCTGGCTGCCGCTTTGCTGGCCCTTCTGGCCTTTCTTTTGCGAGACGTTGATTTCGCGCGGGGCGAGCTTGAGCAGGTGCGCATACGCGGCCTGCTCGGCGGCGACGGCTGCGGTGAGCTTCGTCGGATTGTCCTTGGCCTCGTCGAGCAGCTTGATGGCGCGCTCCATCTCGGCGATGGCGGCGCTGACGGCGGCCTGCGCCTTGGGGTCCTGCGCCTTTCCCGCGAGGACCTGCGCCAATTCGAGGGCCTTCTGCTGCGCCTCGTGGACGACGGCGGCGTCCTCCTTGTAATTGCCGGTGGGCTTTACGGCGGGCGAGGGTCTCGTGGGCGGCGCGGCGCGGCGCTCCTGCGCGACGACGACAGCGGTGGCGAAGACTGCGCTCGTGAGCGCGATGGCGAGCAGGCGTGGTTTCATGGCTTGTGGTGAGTGTGTAAGGCGTCGCGGTCGCTATTCAAACGAGGACTTTCCCTTCGCGGCCGGAGCTTTGATGCCCGCGGCCTGGCGCTGGAGTTTCCAGGTCGCGCTGATGATCTGCTTCTGCAGTTCGGCGAGGCGCTCCCCTTGCCCGCCCTGTGGCTGGCCCTGCTGTTGTTGTTGCGGTTGCTGGTCCTGGTCGCCGCCCGCGGCTTCGCGGAAAATCTCCTCGAATGGCCGCACCTCGGCGAAATACATGTCGCTTGCGGTGCGGCGGACCTCGCCGTCGGGCCCGGTGTCGTCGGCCCAGATGAAGTAGGCGATGAGTTCGTCGGGCGCGAGCCGCATCGGCTCGAGCGGCAGCACGTGGGAGAACGGCCGCTTCTCGCCCGGCCTGGCGTCGTCGCCGAGTTGCATGAACTGCGCATCGCCTCCGCCGATCATGAAGCCGAGCCCGTAGGCGCGCAGCCCGAAGTCGTCCCACGCCTCGCCGCTGAAGGTGATCTCCTCGATCGCCGAGACGCGCTGGTCGCCGCGCGGCGCGGTGAGCTTGAGCTCGGGCTGGCGGTTCTTGAGCGCCTCGAAGACGAAGTGCGCCGGCACCTTGTTCGTGCGGCCGTCGGCGTCCACCAGTTGCAGGTCGTAGGTTTTGCTCTCCTCGATCGCAAAGTCCTTCAGCAACGCGGCGGGCCTGTTGGTCACGATGTCGAGCGGGATGGCGGACTGGTCCCGCGCGACGAGTTGCGCCCGCGCGACGGGCTTGTTGAACTGAAACGCGAGCTGGACCTTCGTGCCCTCGACCGCGGTGAGGCGCCTGGTGTTTTCAATCCGGCGCGCAGGCAGTCCCGTGTAGGCCGGATACGCGAGGTCGGCGTCGGCGCGTTCGAGTTTCGGATGCTCGAAGACCTTCACCTTGAAATCGCGCGAGCGCTGGCCGGAGTATTCGATGCGATACGTGAAGTCGGATTGCGCCTCGGACACGCTGCCGCCAAAGACGGGATCATCGAGGCTCTTGACGAGCGGCTGGGTGCGCCCGCCGTCAGGCGTGCCGGCGAGCACGAGATCCACGCCCGCGGGCAGCGGGCCGGCGAAGCGCGCGAAGATGATGAGCGACTGGCCTTTTTCGAGCGATGCGTCGCCGGGGGTGATTTGCACGCCGACGGCCTCGATGGCCTTTTGCACCGCGGCTTTCTCGGCGGAACTGCGCAGGCCAAACACCACGAGCAGCAGGCACGCGAGCGTGCCGAGGTGAACCGCCTGCGCGCGCACGAGCTGGCCGCCGGGCACGCCGTCGGTCCACCGTTTTTTCCGGCTGTGCTCAAGCGCCTGGGAGACGACGCGTTGCTGGAGGAAGTTGAAGCTGCCGTCCGGTTGCGGCTGCTGCTCGAGCGCGGCGAGCAGGAGCGTGTTCAACTCCGGGTGGCGCGCCTCGATCTCGCCTGCGACCCAATGCCAGTCCACGGGTTGCTGACGCCAGCGCCACCATACAAAGATCGCGGCCGCGAACGCCGCGGCGCCGAGCAGCCGCACCAGCGCCGTGGACCAGAAGCCCGTGAGCCCGTGCAGGCCGATGAGCCCGAGGCCCGCGATGGCCGCGATGCCGTAGCAAAGCGCGAGTTCCCGCCGCAGTTGCAGCCGGCGATGGCGACGCGCCACCGGCTCCAGTCGCGCGAGCAATTCAGGCGGGATCATGCCGTGGGTGTGCTTCCGTTCTTCTACATGGACGCCATCGAAAAGCAAACGTGTTCAGGACAATTCTGCGGCAAATGAATCGAAGCGACCGGCGCAGCGGTGAAGACCGCGCGGCCGGACGCGAGCGTGAGCAGGACGCCGCTGTTCGACCTGCCCGCGGGCGGCCGGCTGTCCACGCCGAGGGCGATGTCCTCCTTCACCGGTTCGCCGAGGTTGGCGGCGGCGGGCGCGGGTTCCGTCTCAAACATCGACGCAGCGGGCCGTGAAACAGATTGCCCGCGCAACCGCCGCCCCTACACTGCGCAGCGCGATGGATTTGGTTGTGCGATCCTGGCGGTTTTTCGAGCCCGATGTGCGGGCGATCAGGCAGGTGCTCCTGCTGCTCACGGGCGGCGTGCTGCTCAACCTGCTCAAGCCCTGGCCCCTCGCGTTCATCGTGGACGAGGTGCTCGACGCGTCCGTGAACCCGCGGTTCGACTTCGGCCCGTTCGGCGTCGTCACCAGCCGCGAGGGGCTCATCGCGCTGCTCGCGGCCGCGGTGGTGCTGGTGCATTTTTCCCAGGGCGCGGTGGCGGCGGCGGCGCACTTCGCCTCGATCCGCGTCGGACTCGCGGGCCTCCGGCGCGTGCGGGAGGAGATGTTCACCGCGCTGCACCGGCTCTCGCTGCGGTTTCACTCCGGCTCCAAGAGCGGCGACCTGATCCAGCGCGCGTCATGGGACACCTATTCGTTTCAGACGCTGTTCCAGCAAGGCGTGGTGACGACCGCGGGCGCGGCGCTCACGCTGGCGCTGATGCTGGCGGTGATGCTGCGCACGAACACGCTGCTCACGCTCATCGCGGTGCTCATCGGGCCGGTGCTGTATTATGTGATGCGCAAGATCGGCCCGCACATGGCCGCGCGCGGCGCCGAGGCGCAACAGGCCGACAGCGAAGTCACCAGCGCGGTGCAGCAGGGGCTTGCCGCCATGCCGCTCACGCAGGGTTACACGCTCGAGGAACTGCAGGCGCGCGAGTTCCGCACGCGGACGTTCAACGCGCAGGAACGCCGCCTTGCCCAGCACGGCTGGGAGGTCTCCTACGGGCTTGCGGTCGCGGCCATCTTCGGCGTGGGCATCGCGCTCATCACGTGGGTTGGCGCGCGCCAGGTGCTCGCGGGCAACCTGACCGTCGGCCAGCTCCTCGTCTTCCTCGCGTATCTCGCGCAGCTCTACGAGCCCGTAAACCAGCTCGCGCATGTCGGCGCCACCGTCGCCACCGCGGGCGCAGCCGCGCGCCGGGTCTTCGAAATCCTCGACATGCCCGGCGAGCTCAGGGATGCGCCCGACGCCCGGCCCGTCGTCCGCAAGGGTGCGACGGCCTTCGCCGGCATCTCGCGCACGCTCAGCCAGACGGCGCATCTCACCAAGGATTCGTTCATCGTCACCGGCGGGATCGAGTTCGACCGCGTCACCTTCGCCTTCGATGCCAAGCCGGTGTTGCAGGACGTGTCCTTCACCGTGCGGCCCGGCGAATCTGTCGCCATCACCGGCCCGAGCGGCGCGGGCAAAACCACGCTGCTGAATCTCGTGCCACGGTTCTTCGACCCCGCGCGCGGCCACGTGAAACTCGACGGCGCGGACCTGCGCTCGCTCGTGCTCAAGGACCTTCGCTCGCACGTGGCCGTGGTGATGCAGGAGCCGTTCCTGCTCCCCACCACCATCTACGAGAACATCGCCTGCGGCCGGCCGGGCGCGACGCGCGACGAGGTCATCGCCGCCGCGCAGGCCGCCAACGCGCACCTCTTCATCGAGGCGATGCCCGCGCGCTACCACACCCCCGTCGGCGAGGGCGCCATCAAGCTCAGCGTCGGCGAGCGCCAGCGCATCAACCTCGCGCGCGCCTTCCTCAAGGACGCGCCCGTGCTGTTGCTCGACGAACCCACGAGCGCGCTCGACGCCGAAAGCGAGGCGCTCGTCGTCGAGGCGCTGCACACGTTGATGGCCAACCGCACCACGCTCCTCGTCGCGCACCGCCTCCCGACGATCAAGCGCGTGAACCGGGTGATCGTGCTCGAAGGCGGCCGCGTGACGGAGAACGGAACCCCCGAGGAACTACGCCGCACGGGCGGCTATTACGCGCGCGTGGTGAGCGGGCAGACGGCGTTGGAGTAACCGCGCGAGCGCGAAGGGTTCACGCGCGTGGCGGCAGTTCCTAGTCCTAATCGTAATCCTGATCTTCCGGCCTGAACCGGCATGAACCCCGAGATTAGGATCAAGATCACGATTAGGACAAGGCAGCGGTGAGCATCCGCCGCCCTTGCCATTCCGCGCGTGGCGGATTACCAAGGGTCCACGATGCCCCGCGCCACACCACCGCCGACTGCGGCGTTGATTCCGCGGCGCGAGTTCCTCGCGCGCTGCGGGATGGGCTTCGGCACGCTCGGGCTCGCGTCGTTGCTCGCCGAGAACGGCGCCGCGGCAACCGCAACGGCTGCAGCGCCCACAGCGAGCCCGCTCGTCCCGCGCGCGCCACACTTCACGGGCAGGGCGAAGCGCGTCATTCATTTCTTCCTCAACGGCGGGCCGTCGCACGTGGACACGTTCGACCCGAAGCCCGCGCTCGCCGTCCACGCCGGCAGGGCGCTGCCTTACGAGAACCTCCGCACCGAGCGCAAGACGGGGATGGCGTTTCCGACGCCGTTCAAGTTTGCGCCGCACGGTCGCAGCGGGCTCGAGATCAGCGACATCTTCCCCAACATCGCGCGGCACGCGGACGAACTCGCCGTGGTCCGCTCGATGCACGCCGAGGTGCCGAATCACGAGCCGTCGCTCATGCTCATGAATTGCGGCGACTCCGTGCAGAGCCGACCGAGCGTCGGCGCGTGGGTCACTTACGGGCTCGGCTCGGAAAACCAGAACCTTCCCGCCTTCATCGTGATGTGTCCGCGCGGCTTCCCCATCAAGGACGCCGACAACTGGAGCGCGGGATTTCTGCCGGGCGTGTTCCAAGGCACGTTCATTGACTCGCAGTTCACGCAACTCGACAAGCTCATCGAAAACATCCGCAGCGGCCACGCGACGTTGAAGGAGCAGCGCCAGCAACTCGACCTGCTCGCGCGGCTCAACTCCGAGCATCTCGCCGCGCGCGGGCGCGACTCGCTGATCGAGGCGCGCATCCAGTCTTTCGAGCTCGCGTATCGGATGCAGATGGAGGCGGCGGACGCCTTCGACGTGACGCGCGAGCCCGAGCACGTGCGCGCGATGTATGGCGAGGGCATTCACGCGCGGCAGACGCTCATCGCCCGGCGGTTGCTCGAGCGCGGCGTGCGGTTCATCCAGCTCTGGCACGGCGCGGGGCAGCCGTGGGACAACCACGAGAACATCCAGGCCAACCACAGCAAGCTCGCGAAGGAAATCGACCAGCCCATCGGCGCGCTCATCGCCGACCTCAAGCAGCGCGGCATGCTCGACGAGACCCTGATCCTCTTCGGCGGCGAATTCGGCCGCACGCCCACGGTCGAGCTCAACAACAACGGCACGTCCAAGCTCGGCCGCGACCACAACCACTACGGCTTCAGCGTGTGGATGGCCGGCGGCGGCGTGAAGGGTGGCACCGCGTATGGAGCGACGGACGAGTTTGGATTCAAGGCGGTCGAGAACAAGGCGAGCGTCCACGACCTGCACGCGACGATGCTCCACCTGCTCGGGTTCGACCACGAGCGCCTCACGTATCGCTACGCGGGGCGTGACTTCCGGCTCACGGACGTGAGCGGGAATGTGATGCGGGAGCTTGTGGCGTGAACCTGCCCGCCGAGCCGCAACGTCGCGCGACGGTGGCGGCCATCGCGCCGCAAGCGGCGACATGTCGCGGCGTGACACGTTCCTCCCCGGAATCCTGCGCGGGGCTGTTGATTGTCGCGTTTCTCCTTACTGCGGCTCCCTTCCGTTCGCCCGCCGCCGCGCCGTTCATCGAGAAGGTGGACCTCTTCGAGGCGGCCAAGGACGGTTACGCGCTCTACCGAATCCCCGGCATCGTGACCACGAAGCGCGCCACCGTGCTGGCCTATTGCGAGGCGCGCAAAAGCGACCGCGGCGACTGGGGCACGATCGACATCCTGCTCCGCCGCTCCACCAACAACGGCGCGAGCTGGCAGCCGCGCGTGAAGATCGCCGACGTGCCCGGCCCCAAGGCCAAGAACCCCGTCGCCCTCGCGCAGCGACTCGCGACGGACGGCGAGGTCACTTACAACAACCCCGTCGCCATCCCCGACCGCGACGGTGCGGTGCATTTTCTCTTCTGCCTCGAATACGCGCGCTGCTTTTACATTCGCACCGACGACGACGGCGTCACGTGGAGCAAGCCCGTCGAAATCACCGCGTCGTTCGACACGTTCCGCCCCGAGTATGACTGGAAGGTGCTCGCCACCGGTCCCGGCCACGGCATCCAGCTCCGGCACGGACGCCTGCTTGTGCCCGTGTGGATTTCCACCGGCACCGGCGGCCACGCGCACCGGCCATCCGTCACATCGGTCATCTACAGCGACGACCTCGGGCGCACATGGACGCGCGGCGAGATTGCCGGTCCGAACGAGGGCGAGTGGAACATCCCCAATGAAACCTGCGCCGTGCAACTCGCCGACGGCCGGGTGCTCTTGAACATGCGGAGCGAATCGAAACCCAACCGCCGCCTGCTCACCACCAGCCGCAACGGCGCGACCGGCTGGACCAAACCGCAGTTCCACGACCAACTGCTCGAACCCATCTGCATGGCCAGCATGATCCGCCTCAGCGAAGCGCCCGCGAAGAACCGCCTGCTCTTCTCCAACCCGCACAACCTCTCCCGCGCCGACGGCAAGGAAGCGCCCGGCAAAAACCGCGACCGGAAAAACGTCTCCGTGAAACTCAGCTACGACGAGGCCACGACGTGGCCGTTGAGCAAGACCGTGGAGCCGGGCTTCAGCGGCTACAGCGACCTCGCCGTGGCAAACGACGGCACCATCCTGCTCTTCTACGAGCGCGGCAGCACCGACGGCGCGAACATTTACAAGACCGGCTCGCTCACCCTCGCGCGCTTCAACCTCGAATGGCTCACGGACGGGAAGGATTCCTTCCCCGCGAACACGCCGGAGAGGTGAGTGGAACTCAAACGGACGCACCGCATCACACGTCACCCGCCGATGCAGCTCATCGTGCGTTCGGGTTGGACGAAGCCCGGTTCGCCGATGTGGTGGCGGTCTTCCTTGAGCACCGCGATGTCGCGCAGCTTCGCGGCGAGGTCCGCGTCCGTGCCGCCCCCGCGCAGCAGCGGCTTGAGGTCGTGTTCGCCGAGGCTGAACAGGCAGGTGCGAATCTTGCCGTCGGCCGTGAGCCGGATGCGGTTGCAGTGTCCGCAAAACGGCTCGGTGACGGGCGCGATGATGCCGATTTCGCCGCGGCCGTCGGCGAACGCCCAGCGGCGCGCCGTCTCGGACTGGTTCGCCGGCTCGACGGGGCGCAGGTCGAATGCGGCCCTCAGCCGCCCGAGAATCTCGCGCCCCGGCACGACGAGTTCCTTGAGCCAGGCGCGGCCGGAATCGAGCGGCATGAACTCGATGAAGCGGAAGCTCACGCGCTGCTCGCGCGCGAAGGCCGCGAGCGACTCGACTTCGTGGTCGTTGATGCCGCGGATGACGACGGCGTTCACCTTGACCGGCGCGAAGCCGAGTTCCCCCGCCAGCACGATGCCCGCGAGCACGGCGCGCAACCCGTCGCGGCCGGTCATGCGCTTGAAGTTGTCGTGGTCGAGTGAGTCGAGGCTGAAGCTCACGCGCCGGAGTCCCGCCTGCCTCAACGCGGCCGCGCGGTGCGGGAATTGAAAGCCGTTGGTGGTCATCGCGAGGTCCTCGATGTCCGCGAGGCCGGCGATTGCGGCGACGAGGCGTTCGAGGTCCTGCCGCAGCAGCGGTTCGCCGCCGGTGAGCCGGACCTTGCGGATGCCGAGCGTGGTGAAGACGCGCACGACGCGCGCGATTTCCTCGTAGCTGAGGATTTCCGACTTGGGTTTCCAGTTGAGCGCGATGGGGACGGGCGCGGCGGGCCGTGGATTGTTCAGCGCGTCAAACTTCGAGCGGTAGAAATTCGCGGCCTCCTCGGTCTCGGGCAGGCAGTAGAGGCAGCGGAAGTTGCAACGGTCGGTGACACTGACCCGCAAGTCGCGCAGGACGCGGCCAAACGAATCCGCCAACGGCGCGGACGCGGTCATTTCTTCGGCGGTGCGGCGCCCGCGGGCGGCGCGCCGGGCGGGAGGGTCACGGTGCCGGACTTGCCTGAAGGCGGGTTGGTGGAACCCTTCGGCGCGGGCGGCGGCGCGTTGGTGGCGGGCCGGACGGGCGGGGTGACGTTCACGGTGCCGTCGCGCTTGAGCTCGACGTTGAGGACGTTGCCGGCAGGCGGGTTGGTCTTCACGGCCTGCGGTTTCCAGCCCTCGGAGAGCAGCGTGGCGCCGCGTTTCTCGTCGGGGCCGAAGATGCCGCGGCGAATCCAGTCGAGGCGGCGTGCGATGGAGAGTTCCTCCTTGAGGTGCTTGACCTGTTCGCGGAGGAAGGCGAGGTCGTTCATCTGCCGCTCAAGCTCGGCCTTCTCGGATTGGAGGCGGCGAAGTTCCTTGAGGAGAAACTCCTTGTCCCCCTTGGTGCTCTCGAGTTCCTTCTCGGTCCTCGCGATTTGCGTGTTGAGGCCGGTGATGGCGTCGTTGAGCCCGGTGATGCGCTTGCCGAGTTGTTCCTGATTGGTGTTGAGCTCGGCGATGCGGGCGTCCCGCCGCGCGATTTCCTCAAGGCGCTGTTTGTCGGTGGCGGCCGCGCGCGCGAAGTCGGCCTCGCTCTGCTGCTTGATGCGCGCCAGGTCGGCGGCGGCCTTCGCCGCGGCGGACTGGGCGTCGGAACGGGTCTTGGCAAGTTCCGCCGCGGTCATCGCGAGTGCCTGGTTGGTGGCTTGCAATTGCGTGGTGAGGCGGTTGGAGACGGTGACGAACGTGTTCGAGAGGGCGAGCAGGGTGTTTGTGGCGGACCGCGCCTCGTCGGTCCTGAGCGCGAGCGCGCCTTCGAGCGCGGAGTTGACCTTCTTCTGCGCCTCGAGGAGCGACTTGAGTTCAACGATGTTGTTCGAGAGCCCGATGTTGGTCGCCGCGTCGCGGCGCTTCTGCTCCTCGGCGTTGTTGTGGACCATGAGCAGCGCGACACCGAGCAGGAGGATGACAGCGACCAGCACGAGGATGGCCATTTTCTGCTTCATCGAAGGCTCGACGGGCGCTCCCGGCGAGGCGGAAGCTGGCGATGAACCAAGGGGCGACTTTTCCATAGGGCCGGGAGTGTGTGCATCGAACATGAGTTTGGCAAGTGCCGGTTGCTCGTCTCCCGCATCCCGGCGGCGCCGCACCGCGCGCCACGGCAACCGAACAACACGGACCGCGGCCTGTCCAAACCCCCGCGCCGCTCGCGGGGCGGAAAATCCTGATTCCCTCCCGCGCCCGCGGGCGGTTTACTCGGCGCGCGCCCATGCTCTACCCGCTCACTTTCCAGCCCATCTTCAAGGAACGCGTGTGGGGCGGGCGCCGGTTGCAGGACTTGTATGGCAAGGCGCTGCCGCCCGGCGCGCGCATCGGCGAGTCGTGGGAGATTTCCGACCGGCCCGGCGATGAAAGCGTGGTCACCAATGGCCCGCTTGCCGGCCGCACCCTGCGCTGGCTCATGGAGCATCACGGCTCCGAACTGCTCGGCGCCGCGGCGCCGGCCGGCGGGCGCTTCCCGCTTCTTGTGAAACTGCTCGACGCGCGGGACGCGCTCTCGCTGCAAGTCCACCCGCCCGCCGCAAAGGCCGCCGCGCTTGGCGGCGAGCCCAAGACAGAGCTGTGGTATTTCACCGAGGCGACCGCGGATGCGTGCATCCACGCCGGGCTCCGGAGCGGAGTCACACGCGCGGAGTTCGAGCGGCGCGTCCGCGACGGAACCGTTGCGGAGTGTTTTCATCGCATCCCCGTGAGACGCGGCGACGCGATGTTCCTGCCGGGCGGCCGTGTGCACGCGCTCGGCGCGGGCTGCGTGCTGATCGAGGTGCAGCAAAACTCGGACACGACTTACCGGGTGTTCGACTGGAATCGCCCGGGGCTCGATGGCAAGCCGCGCGAACTGCACGTCGGGCAGGCGCTCGAGGCGATCGACTTCGGGGACTTCGAGCCGGCGCTGGTCACGGGTCGGCCCGGCGGAAGTCCGGAGCGGTTGCGGCGTTGCCTCGTAAATGACAACCTGTTCTCCGTCGCGCACGAGCAACTGACCGAGCAATCGCACCTCACGATGAACCACCCGGCCCCGACCATCATTGCGTGTCTCGACGGGCGATTGCAGATCGCCGGCGGCGGATTCGAAGTCCGGCGGGAGGCGGGAGAGTTTTGCCTGATTCCGGCGGACACGACCGTCGCACTCTCGACAACCGCACAAGCCGCCTGGCTGCGGGCCACGGCCGGGAAATGCTGTTGAACGCGCGGCCGTCCCGCCGCAACGTCGCCCCGTGCGATTCGATTCCAACGCCGCGCGCCGCCCGCCCGGTCGCGGCTGAACTGATGAACAAGGAAGCCAAGACTTTCCTGCAGCGCTGGCTCATCAACACCGTGGCCGTGCTTGCGGCGGGCTACGTGGTGAAGGGCATCCATTATGAAAACGTGGTGGCGCTGTTCGTCGCGTCGCTGTTCCTCGGCATTCTGAACACGTTTGTCCGCCCACTGCTCGTGATCCTCACGCTCCCGCTGGTGCTGGTCACGCTTGGCCTCTTCATGTTCATCGTGAACGCCGGACTGCTTTATCTGGTGGGACTGCTGCTCAAGCCGAACTTCGAGGTGCAGAGTTTCGGCGCGGCGTTCTGGGGTTCGCTCGTCATCAGCCTCGTTTCGATCGCGCTCAACGCGCTCACCGGCACGGGCGGCGCCCGCGTGCGCGTGGATTCCCGCCGTGGCTCGAAGCCCGAAGTTCCCAACCGAAAGGACGACGGCAACGGCCCGGTCATCGACGTGTGACACGCCGTTTCTTCCGGTTGACACCCCCCTGCGCCCCCCCTACGCTCCGCACCCTGACTCGACGCCCCCGCGCCATGCCGGCGCGGCGGCTCCAGTGCAGCAGGAACGGGGTGACATTCGATTGACCGAGATCAAGCTCAAGAAAGGCGAACCGGTGGACAAGGCGCTTCGGCGCCTCAAGAAGCGGCTCGACCGCGAGGGAACCCTCAAGGAAGTCCGCAACCACCGCCGCTTCGAGAAGCCCAGCGAGAAGCGCCGCCGCAAGATGAAAGTGGCCAAGTTCACCGCCATGCTCAAGGCCCGTTACGCCGACCTCTAACCTTTGAACTCCCACAGCCGGATGCTGTCTTCTCCCGGAGCGGCATCCGGCTTTTTGGTTTTCCGACCAATGGACACCCCGACGCCCCCGACGCTGCCCGCAGCGCGGGACCTCAATGAGTTCGACTCGCCCGACGAGCGCGTCGCGGCGAAGCACATCCTCGGCAAGTCGCCCGACCAGGCCGGGGCGCTCTTCCGCGACAACGCCCCCTACTTCACCGAGGACCTGATGTGGATGGGCGCCGGGGGATTTCAATTCTACGTCGAAGCCGCGTTGCGGGCGATGGAGCGAGACGCGTTCGGTGACGGCACCGCGCTGGATTCCTTCGCGGCCGTGATCGAATTCCGCCTCGGCAACGGCGGCGCCGAACTGGTCCCGCTCGTGCCGCGGCTCGCCGGATTTTGCAAATCCGTCCTCAGCCGCAGCGGACACCGCGACGCCTCGCCGGGGGACACCGCCGCGATCGAGTCCCGCTACCGCGCGCTCCTGGCGCGACTCGCCCCCCCCGCCGCCCGCCACGGGGACTAAGCCATGTATTCCCTTTCCACCTGCTGGAACTCCGGCCGCCACACCGACGGCCGCGCGATGCTTCGCGAGATTCGCGACCTCGGCTTCGAGTTCGCCGAACTCAGCCACGGCATCCGGCTCTCATTGCTGGAAGGCATCCTCGCCGCCGTGGACGCCGGTGAAATCCGCATCTCCACGCTCCACAACTTCTGCCCGCTGCCGCTCGGCGTGAACAAGCCGGCGCCCAACCTGTTTCAATTCTCCGCCGAAGACCGCCGCGAGCGCGACAGCGCGTGGAAGCACACGCTCAAGACGCTCGAAACCGCCGCGCGCGTCCGCGCACGGCTCGTCGTGCTGCATCTCGGCAGCCTTCCGATGCCCGGCTACACGGACCGCCTGAAGGAACTCGTCGCCCGCGGCGAAAGGAACTCGCCGAAATATGACCGCCTGTGCGCCGAGTTGCTCGAACGGCGCGAGGCCATCAAGGAAGCGCCGTTCGCGCGGGTCGTCGAGATGCTCGGGCGCGTCGCGGCCGAAGCCTCGCGTCTTGGGCTCCAGCTCGGCGTCGAGAACCGCGAGGCCCTCGAGGAGCTCCCGCTCGATGACGACTTCTTCCTGTTCTTCCGCCAGTTCACTTCGCCCGCGATCGGTTACTGGCACGACACCGGCCACGCGCAGATCAAGGAGAACCTCGGCTTCCTCCACCACGCGATGCACCTCGAATCGCTCGCGCCGCAGCTGCTGGGCTTCCACATTCACGACGTCGCGTTTCCCGCGCAGGACCATCACGCGCCCGGCGCGGGCACGGTGGATTTCGCCGCGCTCAAGCCGTTCGTGCGGCGCGACCACATCAAGGTTTTCGAGCTTCACCCGGCAACGTCCGCCGAAGACCTGCGCCGAGGCGTGGCGCACATCAAGTCCCTGTGGGGCGAAGGCGCGGCGGAATGAACTCCACCCGCAAGTTTCTGGCCCTCGCGTGGCGGCTTGCCGTCTGCGGGCTGCTGCTCGCGTGGATTTTCCAGACCATCTTCTGGCACGAGGGCCAGCTCGCGTGGACGTCGACCGGCCAGCAGCCCGCGTGGCAGGAACTCACGCGCGCCCAGCGGCTCGAAGCTTCGTGGATCCACGGCCCGCGCGAGCTCTGGCGCAATGTCAGCGCGGTTCGCCCCGGCCCGCTCGCGCTCTCGCTCGTTTTCATGGGGGCGACGATCTTCCTCTCGGTCGTCCGGTGGCGGCTCGTCCTGCGCGTCCACGGGCTCAACCTCTCGTTCGCGCGCGCCACCGAGATTTCGCTCGTTGCGCATTTCTTCAACTCGTTCCTGCTCGGCTCGAGCGGCGGCGACTTGATGAAGGCCTACTACGCCGCGCGCGAGACGCACCACAAGAAGACCGAGGCGGCCGTCACGGTGTTCGCGGACCGGCTCATTGGATTGTTCAGCATGCTGCTCTTTGCGAGCGTGATGATGCTGCCCAACCGCGAACTGCTCTCGTCGCACGGGCGGCTTGGCGCGGTGTCGTGGCTCGTGCTTGCGATGCTCGCGGCCTGCGGGGGGTTGATGTTCCTCGCGTTTTGGGGCGGCGTGTCGAAGGGCGTGCCCCGCGCCCGCGAGTGGCTGCGTCGCCTGCCCAGGGGCGCGGTGATCGAGCAATGCCTTGATGCGTGCCGCGTGTTCGGAGCGCGACCGGCCTTTCTCGCGCAGAGCCTCGCGCTCTCGCTCGCGCTCAACACCCTGTGCGTGCTTCAGTTGCTCGCGCTCTCACACGGGCTCGGGCTGGGCGTGCCGCCGACGGCACTGTTCGTCATCGTGCCGATCATCATCTGCATCGCGGCGCTTCCGGTCACCCCGAGCGGACTCGGGCTGCGCGAGAATCTTTACGTGCTCATGCTGGCCGCGCCGGGCCTTGCCGTGCCGCACACGGCCGCGCTGTCGCTCTCGCTGCTGGCCTTCGCCGGCAGCCTCGCGTGGAGCATCGTGGGCGGGCTCGTCTATCTCGGGTTCAAGCAGAAGCACCACCTCACGGAGGCCGAACTGCAGCAAGTCGGACCGCAGGACAATGTTTAGCGCCGGGCGCGCTGGGAGGTGGAACGGCTCGCGCTGCCAGCCGACGCGATGGACAGCCTTCCTCACCGCGAATAGCCTCGCCGCGTGACGGAATCCATCGCAGCCCAGCCCGCCCAACCGCGGCTGCGACTCCGCCTCACCGCCGCCGCCGAGAACACCATCCGGCAGGGCCACCCGTGGGTCTTCGACCAAAGCATCCGCGAGCAAAACCGCCCCGGCCGCGCGGGCGAGCTCGCGGTCATCTTCGACCGTCGCGACCGCTTTCTCGCGCTCGGTTTGTTCGACCCGCACTCGCCGATCCGCGTGCGCGTGCTCCACGCCGGCAAACCCGCCAACGCCGACCGCGCGTGGTGGGCCGCGCGCCTCGAGTCCGCGCTCGCGAAACGCCGGCCCCTTTTCGACGCCAGCACGACCGGCTGGCGCTGGATTCACGGCGAAAATGACGGCTGGCCGGGACTTGTGCTCGACCGTTACGGCGACTCGCTCGTGCTCAAGCTTTACACCGCCGCCTGGCTGCCGGGGCTCGGGGAATTGACCGCACTCCTCGGCGGCGCCCTCCCCTCGGTTCGCGTCGTGCTGCGGCTCAGCCGCAACATGCAGGACGTGGCGTCACGGGAGTTTGGTCTCGAAGACGGACGCATCCTTCGCGGCAGCCCGCCCGGCGGCCCGGTGGTGTTCCTGGAGCACGGGTTGACGTTCGAGGCGGAAATCGTCCGCGGACAGAAGACCGGCTTCTTCCTCGACCAGCGCGAGAACCGCGTGCGCGCCGGCACACTCGCACGCGGGCGCGACGTGTTGAACGCGTTCAGCTTCTCCGGCGGCTTTTCGCTGCACGCGGCGCGCGGCGGCGCGCGGAGCGTCACCGACCTCGACATCAGCGCGCACGCGCTCGACTCGGCCCGGCGGAATTTCGAGTTGAACCGCGACGTGCCGGAGGTCGCTGCGTGCCGGCACGAGCCGGTGCAGGCGGATGCGTTTGAGTGGCTCGGCGCGGCGCGAAGCGAGTCCTTTGACCTGGTCATCCTCGACCCGCCGACGCTCGCGCGGCGCGCGGCGGACAAGCCGGCGGCCACCGGCGCCTACACGCGGCTCGCCTCGGAAGGCTCGCGGCTGTTGCGTCCCGGCGGAGTGTTGGTGGCGGCATCGTGCTCGGCCCACATGCCCGCGGAGGAGTTCTTCGGAATCGTGCGCCACGCGACGCGGCGTCCGGCCGGCGGGTTCGTGGAGATTGCCACCACGTTTCATCCGGCGGACCACGCGCCAGCCTTCCCCGAGGCGCACTACTTGAAGTGCATCTACCTGCGGCGCGCGTGAAGCGGCGGCGCGGACCGGTGCCGGGCCGCTACTTCTTCGCAGGCGCGGCGGGCAGCGCCGACGGCGCGGGCATCACGGCGTCGGCCCACTTGTCCGTGCGGAAGGGCGACGCGGGCAATCCGGCGCCGTTGGAGAGATTGGGCTCGGCGAGTTCGTGCCAGCCGAAGCGCACGGCCACGGGCCTGGCGACACCTTCGGCGCTGACGACCACCGCGTTGCCGGAAATCTCCGCCTTCGCCTCGACGAACTTCTTGTCCTCGCCCGCGACGGTGAACCACGAGAGCGGCTTGCCATCGCGCGACTTGAGTCCGCCGTCGGCATTCTTGAAAGCCACGCGCGCCTTGCCGCCCTCGACTTTGAGCGTGTCGAACAGCGGGCTCGCGTAGGCACCGACGGGCTTGTTGTAAGTCTTCGCCAGCGCCCACAGCGCGAGGCGGCGGCCGACTTCCTGTTTGTTGGGCGGATGGATGTCCAATGGCGTGGTGATGTCGGTCGTGACCGCCATGCCCGTGTTGGGGATGGACAGCGCGGCGGTCTGCGCCTCCCAGATGCCGGGGAGTCGCTCCGGGTTGTTGTAACGGAACGGCGCGAGTTGCACGTAGTAGAACGGGAAATCGCCCTGCTTCCACAGCGCGCGCCAGCCGCCGATGAGCGCCTTCATCTTCTCGAAGTAGAGCATGCCCTCGCCGTTGTTGGATTCGCCCTGATACCACAGCGCGCCGCGGATGCCGTAGGGGATGACCGGGTGGACCATTGCGTTGTAAATCGAGAGCGGCGAGCTGCTGCTGATGTTCATCACCGGCTTGCCCTCCTTGTCGAGCACGTCCTTGCCGTCCTTGGTCTTTGCCGGGTTCTTCGCGGGGAAACTCGCGAGCTTGTCCGCGAAGTTTTCCTTGAGCGCGGGCACGGATTGAAACCCGACCGGCGGCGTCCACGGCTCGATGCGCGTGCCGCCCCAATTGCAACCGATCAGCCCGATGGGCACGCCGAGTTCCTTGTGGATTGCGCGGCCAAAAAAGTAACCCACCGCCGTGAAGCCCGGCGCATGCTCGGGCGTGGTGAGCTGCCAGCCGCCCGTCGTCTTGACCTCGTCCTGCGGCTTGTCGGCGGTCACATGCGGGACCTTGAAATGACGGATGAGCGGGTTGTTCGCGGCGGCGATTTCCGCCGCGGCGTCCTTCGACTGGCGGATGCTCCATTCCATGTTCGACTGCCCGGAGCAAAACCAGACCTCGCCCACGAGCACGTCGTTGAACTCAACCCTGTTCTTGCCGGTGACGGTGAACTTCGCGCCGGTGCCGCTCGCCTTGAGCGCCGCAAGCGAGACGGACCACTTGCCGCCTTTCGCGACCGCCTCGACCCTTTGGCCCGCGAACTCGACGCTGACCTTCTCGCCTTCGTCGGCCCAGCCCCACACGGGCACTTTCTGGTCGCGTTGCAGCACCATCCGGTCGCCAAAGATGGCGGGGAGTTTCACATCCGCGCGCGCGGCAGCCGCGAGCATCGAGACGGCAAGGGCGACGAGGATTCGGGGAGTCAGTGGCATTGGTTTCATGGGAGTGGTTCTTTCACCGGGGCGTTGGACGGGGCGGGGCGGCGGGATATTTAGCCCGGTTCGCCCACGGAACTTTTTCTTTGTCCTCCCCGCCGCTTCCGCTAGTTTCCCTGCGATGCCGGGACGCCCGGAGTCGAAGTTGGTCGCAGTGGCAAATCAGGCGGCCGCTTGAGTCCGCCGGGTGCGGACTGCCCCATGGGACCAACCAGGACCGACGCCGGGGCCGAGGCGCCCGGCGTGAAACCGTTTTTGCGCACGCCATTCACCGCCGAGCATCGCCCCACCAGGCTCCACGAAATGCTGCGGCCGATGTGAGCGCGGGCGCGGCGCTTCAGGGTTGTCCTCGGCCTCGCGTCCCGCTATCAACTCGCCAGCATGATTTCATTCCTCCACGGCAAGCTCGTCGAGGCGCTACCCACGCAGGTCGCCGTCGAGGTCCACGGCACCGGCTACGAGGTGCTCATCCCGCTTTCGAGCTTTCAAAAACTCCCCGCCCCCGGCGGCGACGTGCGCCTGCTCACGCACCTTGTCGTGCGCGAGGATGCCCACGTGCTCTACGGCTTCATGACCGCCGCCGAGCGCGACCTCTTCCGGCTGCTCATCCACACCGTCAGCGGCATCGGCCCTAAAATCGCGCTCAACATCCTCAGCGGCATGAACGCCACCGCATTCCGCGGCGCGGTCGCGAACGGCGATGTCAAGGCGCTCGCGTCCATCTCCGGCGTCGGTCGCAAGACCGCCGAGCGCATCGTGGTCGAATTGCGCGACAAGATCGGCGCCGCGGGCGCGTGGGAAGCCAGCAGCGCCGCCCGCTCGCTCTCGCCCGCCGACCAGAAACTCAACGACGCCGTGCTCGCGCTCGTCGCCCTCGGCTTCAAGCAGGTGGACGCCCACGAATCCATCCGCGCCGCGCTCGCCGTCCTCGGCGAGTCCGCGACCATCGAGGACCTCGTCCGGGCGGCGCTCCGCAAATGACGGCTGCCATGCCCGCACCGCAGCCAGCGCCTCCCGGCGGCGTCGTCATTCCCCGGCAGGCGCCGTGGCACGGACGCCTCGTGGCGCGGCTCATCTGGTCCGCGGCCAGCGCGCTCGCCGCCACGTTGCGATGGCGCTGGCGCGATGACTCCGGGCACTTGGTCGAAAGCCTGGGCGAACGAGCCATCTTCTGCATCTGGCACAACCGCCTCGCGCTCTCGCTCATCCTCTATCGCCGCCACGTGCAGGCGCGATGCCCCGGCCGCAAACTCGCCGCGATGGTCAGCGCGAGCCGCGACGGCGGCATGCTCGCGCGCGTGCTCGAGCTGTTCGGCGTCACGCCCGTCCGCGGCTCGTCGAGCCGGCGCGGCCCGCAGGCGTTGCGCGAGATGACCACCGCGGCGGAACAGGGCTGCGACCTCGCCGTCACGCCCGACGGTCCCCGCGGCCCGTGCTACGCCGTGCAGGACGGCATCATCGGCCTCGCGCAGCTCACCGGCCTGCCCATCGTGCCCGTGTCGTATGAGCTCGGATGGAAGATTCGCGCGCGCAGTTGGGACCGATTCCAGGTGCCGCTCCCCTTCTCGCGCTGTGTGGTCACGTTCGGCAAACTGCTGCGCGTCCCGCGCGAGGCGGCCGACGCCGAGCGCGAAGCCCTGCGCGCCGAACTCGAATCACGCATGGCCGCCATCACCCGCGACTGATCCGGCGGGCGCCCAAGTGCAGTTCACTTCGCCTTCAGCCAGCCCGCGCCGGGCTTGCCGCAGCCGGGGGGGCGACTAGCGTCCGCACCATCGCCAATCCCACTCAGCCATGAAACCCCTCCTCACCCTCGCCGCCACGCTGTTCGCCATCGCCACCGGCACCGCCGCCGACAAGGACGGCTGGATTTCGCTCTTCGACGGCAGGTCCCTCGATGGCTGGAAGGCCAACGAGAACCCCGACACCTTCAAGCCCGAGGACGGCAAGATCGTCGTGTCCGGCCCGCGCTCGCATCTCTTCTACGTCGGGCCGGTGCAGAATCACGCCTTCAAGAATTTCCACCTCAAGCTCGACATCATGACGTTTCCGAAGGCGAACTCGGGCGTTTACTTCCACACCGAGTGGCAGGACTCGGGCTTCCCGCGCAAGGGCTTCGAGGTGCAGGTCAACAACTCGCACGGCGACCCCAAGCGCGGCGCCGGCCTCTACGGCATCAAGGACAATCCCACCGCGCCCGCGAAGGACGAGGAGTGGTATACGATGGAAGTCATCGTGCAGGGAAAGAACGTCACGACCAAGGTCAACGGCAAGACCATCATCGAGTGGACCGAGCCCGCCGCCGCCGAACCCAAGCCCGACGAAGGCAAGAAGCGCGCGCCCGCGCGCCGGCTCACCAGCGGCACCTTCGCGCTCCAAGGCCACGATCCCGGCAGCAAAATCTATTACCGCAACATCTCCGTGAAACCGCTGCCCGAGAAGTGAACGGGAATCACCCGCTACCCGGCATGAACTGCATCATGAAACCAACAACGACTGCCCTCGCTTTGGCTCTCGGCCTTTCGTGTCTTTTGTGTGTTGCGTGGGCCGCCTCCGCCGCCGCCCCGCGGCCGAACGTCATCTTCCTTCTCATGGACGACCTCGGCTACACCGACGTGAGCTATCACGGCGGCGAAATCAAGACGCCGAACATTGACCGCCTCGCCGCCGCCGGCGCGAAGCTCGAGGCCTTCTACGTCCAGCCCGTCTGCTCGCCCACGCGCGCCGCGCTGATGACCGGCCGCTACCCGATGCGCCACGGCTTGCAGGTCGGCGTCGTCCGCCCGTGGGCGCAATACGGCCTGCCCCTCGCCGAACGCACGCTCGCGCAGGCGTTGCAGGACACCGGCTACGTCACGGCCATCTGCGGCAAGTGGCACCTCGGCCACTTCGCGCCGGAGTATCTGCCCACGCGCCGCGGCTTCACGCACCAATACGGCCATTACAACGGCGCGCTGGACTACTTCGAGCACACGCGCGACGGCGGCTTCGACTGGCACCGCGACGACAAAGTCTGCCGCGACGAAGGCTATGCCACCGTCCTGCTCGGCAACGAGGCTGTCCGCCTCATCGAGAAGCAGGACGCCGCGAAGCCGCTCTTCCTCTACGTCCCCTTCAACGCCCCGCACACGCCGCTGCAGGCGCTGCCCGAGCACCTCAAACTTTACGAACACATCGAGAACAAGCAGCGCCGCACCTACTGCGCGATGGTCCACGCCGTGGACGAGCAAATCGGTCGCATCGCCGCCGCCATCGAGAAACGCGGGCTGACGGCCAACACACTCTTCATCTTCTCCAGCGACAACGGCGGGCCCATCGCGCAGGGCGCGACCAACGGCAAGCTCCGCGCCGCCAAGGGCACGCTCTACGAAGGCGGTGTGCGCGTGCCCGCCTTCGCCACGTGGCCCGGCCGCATCAAGCCCGGCACGCTCATCCACGAACCACTGCACATGGTGGACTGGTTCCCCACGCTCCTGCGCCTCGCGGGCGCGAAGCTCGAACAACCGCACGCACCCGACGGCCTCGACATCTGGCCCGTCCTCACCGCCGGCGCCAAGTCACCGCACGACGCCATCCTGCTCAACACCACGCCGCGCAACGGCGCCATCCGCATGGGCGACTGGAAACTCGTCATGGGCGGCAACCTCGCCGACAGCGATGAAGCCGCCGCGCCCGCCGACGCGGCGAAGAAGGGAAAGAAAGCCAAGCAAGCCGAAACGAAAAGCGACGCAACCGGTCCGCGCATCGAACTGTTCAACCTCGCAGACGACCTCTCCGAGAAAACCAACCTCGCTGACAAGCACCCCGACAAGGTGAAGGAACTCCGCACCCGCCTCGAAGCCCTCGCCAAACAAGCCGTCCCGCCCAAATCCGCCCCCAAGTCCGCCGAATTCAAGTCGCCGAAAGTTTGGGGCGAGAAGGACAATTGACGTAACCATCACGCCTCATGAGAGCCATCCACAACTTAGCTCCATCAATACTGTTTGCGGCCTCGCTGTTCGTCAGCGCATACGCCTTTGCCGCCCCGGCTGACGACGCGCTCGCGTGGCTCAAGTCCGTGGACGCGCGGTTCAAGCAACCGCGCCTGCCGGGGCTGACCGTCGAAAAGCTCGCCACCCTGAGCGAGGTCAACCTCGGCGGGCATCGCAAGTCCGACAACAAGCATATCGAACTGCGCGCAGCGGATTTCCGACATCTCGCCGCACTGCCCGCGCTGCGGAAGGCGACGCTTTGGGAAATCGAGGGGCTCGACGACTCGACAGCGGGCACGCCGGCCTCTTCGCGGCGGCGACAAGCGCGGCGAAGGTCGGTACGCCAGGCTTGTCGAGCCTGCCGGTGGCCATGCAGCGCGCGCCGGGCGCGTGGTTGTTCGCCGAGCAGCCGAGGCCGTTGAACGTGGCTCGGTTGTGCAGGAATCGTCGAACAACGAGCGGCTGCATCGGCGTCTATTCCCCCGTCACCCGACGTCCCCCCAACATGAACACCGACACCTCCTCTCGCCGTGCATTCTTGAAAACCACCGCCACGGCCAGCATCTTCCTCGCCTCGGCGCCAGCGGTCATCAGTGCCAAGCCCAACAGCAAGATCGGCGTCGCCTGCATCGGCGTGCGCGGGCGCGGCAATTCGGTGATGGGCAGCTTCCTCGCCGAGCCGGACTGCGAGATCACGCACATCTGCGACCTGCGCGCCAACA
>VHCN01000019.1 GCA_016871675.1 Verrucomicrobiota bacterium | reverse complement strand
GCGCCGCAAGTTCATCGTCGCGGACACGCCGGGGCACGTGCAATACACCCGCAACATGGTCACGGGCGCGAGCACGGCGAACCTCTCCATCGTGCTCGTGGACGCGCGGCAGGGCGTCATCGAGCAGTCGCGCCGGCACACTTACATCGCGTCGCTGCTGCGCATCCCGCATCTCGTCATTGCCGTGAACAAGATGGACCTCGTGGACTGGAGCGAGGACCGCTTCACCAAAATCCGCGACACGTTCGAAGAGTTCCTGCCGCTGCTCGACATCAAGGACGTGAAGTTCATCCCCATCAGCGCGCTCCACGGCGACAACGTGGTGGGCGCCTCGCAGCACACGCCGTGGTATGTCGGCCCGACGCTGCTCGGCCACCTCGAGACCGTGCACATCGCGAGCGACTGGAACCTGCACGGGCTGCGCTTCCCGGTGCAGTGGGTCAACCGCCCGAATGACCCGACGAACCCGGCGCTGCACGACTTCCGCGGCTTGAGCGGGCAGCTTGCCGGCGGTGTGGTGAAGGTCGGCCAGAAGGTGATGGCGCTGCCCAGCGGCCAGAGCAGCACGGTGAAGGCCATCTGGACTTACGACGGCAGTTTGCAGGAAGCCTTCTGCCCGCAAAGCATCACACTCACGCTCGCGGACGACCTCGACGTGAGCCGCGGCGACACGATCGTCGGCACGGATCATTTGCCCGGCATGGGCAGCGACCTGCGCGCGCGCGTGTGCTGGATGCATCCGCGCCCGCTCGTGCGCGGGAAAAAACTTCTCCTCAAGCACGGGACGCAGACCGTGCAAGCCATCATCACGCTCATCGAGGACCGCATCAACGTCTCCACCTTCGAGCCGGAGCCGGAGCCGTCAGAGCTTGCGCTGAATGACATCGGCGAAGTGCGGCTCAAGGCCGCGCGCCCCCTCGTCTATGACGGCTACGAATGGAACCGGCTGACCGGCGCGTTCATCCTCATCGAGCAAGGCACCAACGTCACCGTGGGCGCCGGGATGCTCCTGCCGCCGGCCGAACGAGTGAAACTCGAATACAACGACTTCGCAATTTGACCATGAACCAGCCACTCACCGGCGCCGAGAGGAGCGATCTCCGCGGCCGCGCGCAACGCATCGAGGCCACGATCCATCTCGGAAAGGCCGGCGTGACGGAGGGCTTTGTGAAGGCGATGGACTCGGAACTGACCCGCCGCGAACTGGTCAAGCTGCGCTTCGACGCCTTTAAAGACCAACGCAAGCGACTGGCGCCCGAAATTGCCGCGAAGACCGGAAGCGAACTTCTCGCCATCGTCGGCCACGTCGCCGTCTTCCACCGCAAACGCGCCGAGCCCGGGGCCTGAAGGCCTACGGGCGCACGAGCAGGCGGTTCCTCAGTGCCGCCACCCCGGCCGCATCGGCGCGCGACGACAGCACCTCGACAGGCGAGAACCCACGCCGCGCCGCTCGAGCCTTGCCGCATTCGCCAGCGCCCAACCGGCGAGGAAGCGGGTGACCAGGCTCACGCGGCGATGTTACGCGAAACGCGCTGGATCGGAAGCGCGGCGCGTATTGGAATTTGATTCTCAACCCGGCACTCACGCGCTACAACCTGCGCGTGCCCGAGCCAGCCCAAGCCGGTCAACGGACGTTCCGAGGCGTTCCCGTTTCGAATGGAATCTGCCGCGGCCGCGTGCTCGTGCTCGGGCGCCCCCAAGGGACGATCGCGCGCCGTCACGTCGGGGACGACGACGTCCCGCGCGAGCTCGAGCGGTTCGAGCAGGCGCTCATCACCACGCGGCATCAGCTCCACGAACTGCAGCAACAGGTGATGCAGAAGCTCGGCGCGAAGGACGCGCTCATTTTCGACGCGCACCTGATGATGCTCGATGACCCGACGCTCATCGAGGAGGTGACGCGGCGCATCCGCGACGAGAAGCTCGCCGCCGACTCGGCCTTCCACGAGGCGTCTGGAAACTTCATCGAGACGCTCGCCGCCGTGGACGACGAATACCTCCGCGAACGCGTGGCCGACCTGCGCGATGTCGCGGCTCGCGTGCTCGGGAACCTCACGGGTGGCCACGAGACACCGGACATCCGGCGCCTCAAGGAGCCGTGCATCATCGTCTCGCACGACCTCGCGCCGAGCACGACCGCGGTGCTCGACAAGAAAAACGTGCTCGGGTTCGCCACCGATGCCGGCGGGCGCACGTCGCACACGGCCATCATGGCGCGCTCGATGCAAATCCCCGCCGTCGTGGGTTTGCAGACCATCTCGCGCGACCTCGAGGACGGCGCTTACGTGCTGCTCGACGGCTTCAACGGCGTCGTCATCGTCAACCCGACCGACCAGACGCTTTTCGAATACGGCCAGCTTGTGCGCGCGCAGGAGGGCTTGCGCGAGAAGCTGCGCGACGTGCTCGACAAGCCCGCGGTGACGCTCGACGGCACGCGCGTCGTGCTTGCGGCGAACATCGGGCAGGCCGGCGAGACGGACTCCATCCGTGCGAACGGCGCGGAGGGCGCGGGCTTGTTCCGCACCGAGTTCCTGTTCATCAACCGGGAACGTCTTCCGGGAGAAGAGGAGCAGTTCGAGGCCTATCGCGCCGCGGCCGCGGCGGTCAAGCCCGCGCCCCTGATCCTTCGCACGCTCGACCTCGGGGGCGACAAGTTTCTCGCGCAGCAGGAGCAGTTGCAGGAGCTCAACCCGTTCCTCGGCTGGCGCGCGATCCGGTATTGCCTGCACGAGCAGGACGTCTTCCGCCAGCAGCTCCGGGCGATTCTGCGCGCGGGCGCGGAGGGCAACGTGAAGATGATGTTCCCGATGATCTCCGGGCTGGACGAACTCACGCAGGCGCTCGCCATCGTCGAGCAGTGCAAGGCCGAGTTGCACGCGGAGGCCAAGCCGTTCGACGAGCGGCTCGAGGTCGGCGTGATGATCGAGATTCCCGCGGCCGTGATGGTCGCCGATGCGCTCGCCAGGCGCGTGAAGTTTTTCAGCATCGGCACGAACGACCTCATCCAATATTCCCTCGCGGTGGACCGCATCAACGAGCGCGTCGCGCACCTCTACGAGCCCACGAATCCCGCAATCCTGCGGCTCATCAAGATGACCGTGGACGCGGGCCGTCGGAACGGCATCTGGACGGGTGTCTGCGGCGAGATGGCAGGCGAACCCGCGCTCGTGCCGATCCTGCTCGGGCTCGGCGTGGAGGAACTGAGCGTCAGCGCGTCGCTCGTGCCGCAGACGAAGTTCCTCATCCGCCGGCTCAAGATGCCCGAGGCGCGGGCGCTCGCGGAATTCTCGCTCCAGTGCGAGTCCGGCGCGGAAATCCTGGCGCGCGCGAACGAACTCGTGAGGCAGGTCGCGCCGAGCCTGTTCGAGGGCCGGCCGTAGGCCGCCGGTCATTCCCGCAACCAGCTTTCAGCGGCGGTGTTCAGCCGGTTGAATTCCATTTCCACGTCGGCGCCTTCGAAGAACGACAGCCACCCGCGCACACGGACCGTTGCGCCGGGTTCGGCATCGGGGAACTTCGGATCCGAGTGGAGGCACGGGCACGGCGGGTTCGCCCACGGTCGGTGGCACGGTTCCCATGCCGTGATGATCCACCGGCGCCTTGATTCGTCGCGCGCGGCGACGAACGGCTTCGCCAAGACCTTGTTCGCATTGGTCTGCGCCGTGAATCCGCTCGCGCCCTTCAGCATCACGCAATTCTGCACGCGCAGGTCGGTGAGTTTCTCCCTGGTGCCGTTGAAGAGGGTGAGTTCCATGCGCACACCGTCACGGACGGGCTGAACCCTGGAGGAAAAACGAATCCCATTGGGAAGTGTGCGATCGAGGTCCAACGAGCCGTCGGCGCGGCGGTTCCACTCGAGGCGCGGCAGTTCCACGTTCTGTTTCGTCCACACGGTCGGCACGTGCGTGTGCGCGAGGTAGGTCAGGCCGAGGTTGGACCAGATCGCCTCGGGCACGTCCACGACAACGTAGCTCGCCGCGTCCCACGGAGTGAACACGCTCACCTTTGTCTCGCGCTGCGGATGAACCGCGCCGTCCAGGAATCCAATGCGCGGGTGACGCCCGCCGGGATAAGGAAGCACCCGCACCGGAGCGTCCGGTCGACGGGGCGCGATGGGGTCGGCCGGGATACGGAGTCGCTTGATCGCGGCGGCGATTTCATCCGGAGCCATGCCCGTCGCCAAGGCGACCTCGGCCATCGTGAACCGGTGATGCGTGACCATGTTGCCGAGCCAGTAAGCGAGTTCCCCGTCCCCGGTGGGGCGGCGCGAGTTCGCGGGCGCCGCCGCTCCCTCGGCATTGAATGCGATCGCATTCGCGGGCCCCAGCGCCATCGCGAGGAAGACCAAATGACGTGAAGAAGTGAAGAACTTCGTGGCCATGGGCGCAGCTTACATTGCCGCCGGGTCGTGTCCACACCGCGGCGTGACTCCATCCCGGGAACCGGATAGAATTCCCGAGAACACAAAGCCAACCATGACACAGATGCTTCATCGCGCCCGCCTGTCGCGCCGGACCTTCGTGAAAGCAGCCACCGCGGCCGCTGGATTCGCCGCGGCAGGGGACTTCGCCGCATGGTCGGCGGAACTTCCCGCGCTCGGCGCGAACCGTTCGCTCAAGGGACGGCGGCCGTTTCCTGACGACAACCCGTGGAATCTCGACGTCTCCAAGGAACCCGTGGACCCGAACTCGGACGCGATCCTTGCGAGCATCGGGCTAGAGCGGAACCTGCACCCGGACTTCGGCACCGTCTGGCAGGGCGCACCCGCGGGCATCCCGTATGTCGTGGTGGATGGCAAACAGCCGCGCGTGCCGGTGCAATTCCAGTATGCGGACGAAAGCGATCCGGGGCCGTATCCGGTGCCGTCCGACGCGCCGATTGAGGGCGGCCCCAACGCGAAAGGCGACCGCCACGTGCTCGTGCTCGATCGCGACAACTGGAAGCTCTACGAACTCTTCGACTCGCATCCGCTCGACGGCGGCAAGCGCTGGCGCGCGAGTTCGGGAGCGATCTTCGACTTGAATTCCAACAAGCTGCGCCCCGCCGGCTGGACTTCGGCCGATGCCGCGGGCCTGCCGATTTTCCCGGGGCTTGTGCGTTACGATGAAGTGATGGAGATGAGGGCAATCCGCCACGCCCTGCGCTTCACCGTGCGGCGGTCGCGGCGTGCCTACGTGAAGCCCGCGACGCATTTTGCGAGCCGGCTGACTGACGCCAACCTCCCGCCGATGGGGATGCGGGTGCGGCTCAAGGCAGGATTTGACGTGTCGCGGTTTCCCGCGCCCGTGCAGGTGATCCTCACGGCGCTCAAGAAGCACGGCATGCTGCTCGCGGACAACGGCTCGGACTGGTTCATCAGCGGCGCGCCCGATCCGCGATGGGACGTGGAGCAACTCGCGACCCTCAAGCGCGTGAAAGGCCGGGATCTCGAAGTGGTGCGGATGGGCGAACTGGTGACGCGGTAGGCGACGGCCATCTCACGGCTTGGAGCCCGTGATCTCCGCCAGCAGGTTGAAGAAGCCCCGCTTGCGCGCGCTTGAAATGCCCCAATTCACCGGCACGCTTTGGAAGCCCTCGTCGAAGCCCTCGTCCTTCATGCGAAAGTCGAAGTAACCCCACGACGCCCCTTCGCCGACGGCGGCGATGAAGTTGTTGCGCGGCTTGTCGAAGTCAAAGTGGTCGTCCTCGTTGAACAGGATCGGCTTGGGCGTGTAGCCCGGCACGGCGCGCGTGAGGCGCACCATCTCGGCGATGCGATCGGGATTCGAAACACCGTTGCCGTGGAGCAGCAGGTAGTCCGACGCGCGCACGACGTTTTCCTTCGGGAGGGTGTTGCCGCCGTAGCTCGTGCTCACCAGCAGCCGGCGCCCGCCGACGCTCGCGGCCCGCACGCGCTGGATGAGCTCGTGGACGCGGTCAGGCTTCAGCACGTCGTGGTCGTAGCGGACGTTGCACTCGTTGTTGATCTCGACGATCACGTTGCGCCAGCCCCTTTCGAAGAGCCACTTGGTCGCGTCGTCCGTCGCGCGGAGCACGGCGGCCTCGTCCTTCAACCGCTGGTCCTGCCCGAAGTAGAAGTAGCCGAGCATCACGACCATGCCGAGTTCATCGGCGCGGCCGAGGATGCGCTCGAGCCGGGCCATGTAGTCCGCGCGCAGCGAACCGTCCGGCTCGATGGCCGAGTTGTGCCACGGCTGGTCGCGGGAATAACCCTGCGGCGAGCCGCCCTGCAAGTTGATGGTGACCGCCAGCAGCCCGTGCCGCCGCCACGCGGGCATCGCGGCGATGAACTCGCGCGTGTTGCGCTCCGCGTCCCACTTGCCGCTGTCGTGATACGCCCACTGCTTCGCCGTGTCGGGATTCCGGTCATCGAAGACGCCCTGCACCATGCGCGAGTTCATGAGCAGCCCTTCGATGCGGCGGCCGTTCCACGTCCGCCCCTCGTAGGTCGGCCGCCCGTTGATATGGAAGTCCGCGCCCCGGATGGAGACCTCGGTATGCCGTTTCGGCGATGGAACGTCGGCGGCGAACGAGCCCGGGAGCGCCGGGATGCCGGCCACGATTGTGGCCAGCGAAAGGCTGCGCAATGGAAGCAGTGGAGATCTCACGACTCCACATTGAGCACGCAACGCGCAACTTGAAACTCAAATACCGCCGTCAGCGCACCGGTTGGTGCAGTTCCACCGCGCGCGCGCGCTTGGTGCGCATCTTGATGTTCAGCATCTCGACGCCGACGGAGAACGCCATCGCGAAGTAAACGTAGCCTTTCGGGATCTCCTTGTGGAAGCCCTCGGCCACGAGCAGGCAGCCGATGAGGATGAGGAAACTCAGCGCGAGCATCTTGAGCGTCGGGTGGTCGTGGATGATGTCCGCGATTTTCTTGCTGTAGGCCATCATGAAGACCATCGCAACGACGACGGCGCCCACCATCACGGGCACTTTGCCCGGCCCTTCCTTCACCATGCCGATCGCGGTGATCACGGAGTCGAGAGAAAAGACGAGATCGATCACGAGGATCTGCGTCATCACGGCGGCGAAGTTCGGCGCAAGCGTGCGCGTGATCCCTCCGTCCTCACCCTCGAGTTTCTCATGGATCTCGTGCGTGCTCTTGTAGAGCAGGAACAACCCGCCGCCGATGAGCACCAGGTCCTTGCCGGAGAAATGCCACGGGCCCACGCCGAGAAAACCGGGGATGTGCAGGAACGGCGCCTTGAGCTTCACGACGAGCCAGCCCAGGCCGACGAGCATGAGGATGCGGTTGGTCGGCGCGAGCAGGAGCCAGATCTTGCGCGCGCGCGGACGCTGGTCCGGGGGCAGCTTGTCGGCGAGGATGGAAACGAAGACGACGTTGTCGATGCCGAGCACGATCTCCAGCACGGTGAGTGTGAAGAAGGCAAGCCACAAGGCGGGATCGGAGAGCCATTCCATAACGCGGCGGAGGATAGCGGCGAAGTGCGGATGGGCAAGGGGAACTGGCGCCGTCAAAGAACTTCCCAAATCCGAAGCCCGTTTGAATACTCGCGGCGCGATGCAGAAGAAATCGACAGCGTCCCATTCCGCTTTGTTCCTCGGGATCGAGGGCGGCGGCACGCGGACGGTGGCGCTGCTCGTCGATTCGGACGGGCAACTCCGTGACCGGCGCGAGTTCGGGCCGGGCAACTTCAAGCTGCTCACTCCCCCGCAGCTCTTCCGCCACTTGCGAACGATCTCGAAGTCGTTTCCCAAGCCGGATGCCGTGGCAATCGGGCTGGCGGGCGCGCGCGGCGAAGCCGAATGGGGGCAAATCCGCGAGGCTGCCGGCCGCGTGTGGACGGGCGTTCCGTGCCATGCCACGCACGATCTCGAGACCGCAATCGCCGCGGCCGAGATACCCGTCGCGCGCGGTTCGCGCCGAACCTCGGGGCCATCCACAGGCCATCTCCCGCCGTCCGCGCCGCGGATTCTCATCCTCAGCGGCACGGGTTCGTGCTGCTACGGACTCGCGCCGGACGGTCGCGCCGCACGCTTCGGCGGTTGGGGCCACCTGCTCGGCGACAAGGGCAGCGGCTATGAAATCGGCCTTCGCGCGCTCAAGGCCGCGGTTTTCTATCACGACCGCGACGGCACATGGTCCGACCTCGGCCGCCGCATTCTCTCGACGCTCCTCTTGAACGAACCGGGCGACCTCATCGCATGGGCGCAGAACGCGACGAAGAAGGACATCGCCTCGCTCGCGGCCGGGGTCTTCGCCGCCGCGTCACGTCGCGACGCCATTGCCCGGGACATCCTCGAGGGCGCGGCGTCGAGCCTCGCGAGGGACGGGGCCGCGTGCGCGCGAAAGCTCGTGAAACCGGGCGCGCCCGCGACCTTCATCCTCGCCGGCGGCGTGTTGACGCAGCAGCCGCGCTTCGCACGGGAGGTGAGCCGCGAACTCGCAAGCCACTGGCCCGGCGCAACCGTCACGACGCTCCGGCACGAAGGCGCCTGGGGCGCGGTGGCGCTCGCGGAACGCAAGTTCAAGGGGCTGCGTTCCGAGTCCAGGGCCGGCCGGCGCGAGCCTGCGTCGACGCGGAACGAAACCGGACACGGGAAACCGGATCCAACTCCCCTGACCGAGTCGCGCAACCCGAGGTCGAGACATCTCGACCGTCTCCCCGTCGCGCGCGCCATCGAGTTGATGCTCGCCGAGGACGCGGAGATTCTCGCCGCGCTGCGGACGGAACGCGCCGGGATCGAGCGCGCAGTGCGGCGGATTGCGGCCGCATTCGAACGCGGCGGACGGCTCTTCTACGTCGGCGCCGGCACCAGCGGCCGGCTCGGCGTGCTCGATGCCAGCGAGTGCCCGCCCACATTCCGCTCGCCGCCCGACATGGTGCAGGGCGTGGTGGCCGGCGGCCAGCAGGCGTTGTGGCGAGCGGTCGAGGGGGCCGAGGACGACGCCGGCGCCGGCGCGAGGGCGATGGAATTCCGCGGCGCGGGCGCTCGGGATGTTGTCGTCGGCATCGCGGCGAGTGGCACCACGCCGTTCGTTCACGGCGCGCTCGGCGCGGCGAAGCGGCGCGGCGCATTCACCATCCTGCTGTGCTTCAATCCCGCGATGACCGCCCGCCGGCCGCGCCCCGCCGACCTCGTGATCGCGCCCGCGGTCGGGCCGGAGGTGCTCACGGGTTCCACCCGGCTGAAGGCCGGCACGGCGACCAAGCTCGTGCTGAACATCTTCACCACGCTTGCCATGGTCCGCATCGGCAAGGTCGCTGGCAACTTGATGGTGGACTTGAATCCGTCGAACGTGAAGCTGCGCGACCGCGCGGTGCGCATCGTCTCCGAACTCACCGGCGCCGACGCCACCCGCGCGCGGCAAAGCCTCGAACGCAGCGGATGGGTCGTGAAGAAAGCGTTGCGCCTCGCCCGACGACGGGCTTGAAAGCCGGGCGCGCCGCGCCACACTCGCGCCGATGAACTCCCGCCGAGCGACCCGGGCCGCTGCCCTCGCGCTTCTTTGCCTGCTCCCGCAGCTGCTCACCGTCGCGAGCGCTGCAAGCAAGACTTCCGCGCGCCACGGCGCGTATCACGGGTGGCGCGCGGCGCAGTTTCTTTCCAACGGCCGCGTCGAGGTGATCATTGTCCCGGAAATCGGACGCGTGATGCAGTTCCGCTTCGCGGGCGAGGAAGACGGGCCATTCTGGGAAAACCGCGCGCTCGACGGCAAGCCCCCGGATGCGCGGACGAACACCTGGATCAACTTCGGCGGCGACAAGGCATGGCCCGCGCCGCAGGCCGACTGGGCCAAAGTCACCCCGCGCGCGTGGCCGCCGCCGGCCGCGTTTGACTCGATGCCCGCGGCCGGGCTCGATCTGGAGTCCTCGCCGGACGGCGCGACCGCGATCCTCCGATCCGCCGTGGATACCCATTACGGCATCCGCGTCGTGCGCCGCATCGCGCTCGAACCGGGGCAGCCCGCGATGACCATCGCGACCACGTTCGAGAAGGTGCTCGGCGAACCCGTGAAAGTCGCAGTCTGGGTCGTCACGCAGCTCAAGGATCCGCAAGCCGCGTTCCTTCCAATCCCAAAGGACTCGATCAACGCCACGGGCTACACGGTCGTTTCGAAGTCCGCGCCGCCGAGCCTGAGGATTGACCGCGGCTTGATCTCAGTGAAGCGCGACGCCACGACGTCGTTCAAGATCGGGAACGATGCCCAGTCATTGCTGTGGGTCGGCGACAAACAAGCGCTGCACATCGACACGCGCCGCGCCGCGCTTGGCGACTACGTGCATCAGGGCAACAGCGCGGAAATCTACACGAACCCCGACGCGCTGCCGTATGTGGAACTGGAGACGCTCGGCCCCGCGGTCACGGTGCGCGCCGGGGACTCGCTCACGCAAACGAACACCTACACGCTCACGCGCCGCACTTCCGCCACGCCCGATGCCGAGGCGCGGAAGATTCTTGGCCGGTGAGGTGGACGCGTCAGAGACCCGTCACCCGTCTCAACGCTTCTCCTTCGCAGGCGCGCGCCGTTCGTGAATCGAGCCGTCGGGATTCCAATCCACCTGCACGCGCCGGCCGTCGGCGAGCGGGACACTCACGCTGGCGAGTGCGCCGTTCGTGTGGGTGACAAATGAGGCGCCGTCCTTGAGCCGGCGAAAAGTCACCGACCCCTCCTTCTCGTGGCGGAACGCGTGCAGGAGCTCCCGCGTCGTGAGGTCGCGAACCTCGAGCTTGAAGAGATCGAACTTCGCCGAGTGAAACACATACCAGTATTCGCGCTGCTGCTCGGTGTCGCGGTGGCTCGTGGCGATGGCGCGGCTCCAGTTCCAGATGGTCACGTCCCGGTCCACAAGCCGCTCGATGGCCTCGGTGTGGACTTTGCGGGCGTCCTCGAGCAAGCCCGTGATCGCGGCGGCGTCCGGCAGCCGGCCGCGGTTCGCGGTGGCCGCCGGGCTGTCCGCGAGCTGCAGCAGCGCGGCGTGGCGCGTGGCAAAGAACTGCCGGAACTCCTCGACCTCCGGCCGCGGCATGGGCGTGCGCCACAATCCGTAGGCCAGCAGCAGCAGCCCGCCCACCACGATCAACAAGCACGCCGAGACGAACCACGACGCGCCGGTCTTGAGCATGCTGCCGGGATGCGAAGCCATGATGAAGCGGTCGTCAAAGCCCAGGGCGTCAGCGAGCCGCCGCGCGGACAGGCTCGTTCAAGCTGCCGCGCCGGTAGCCCTGCGGGTCCACCTCGACCTCCGCGTAGCCGAGCCCGCGCATCGCGGTGGTGACGCGCTCGCGCAACGCCGGTTCGACCAGTCGCGGCAGCTCCGCCACGCCGACCTCGATGCGCGCGAGCGCCGCGCCTGTCGCGCGTTCTGAACTTCTGATTTCGAGCTGGTGATGGCGGACCCGCACGTCGTGGAAGCCGAGGTCGCGCAACAGATTCTCCGCCGCCTCGATCATGCGCAGCTTCGCCGGCGTGACCGACTCGCCGTGGGGCACGCGCGAACTCAGGCAGGCCATCTGCGGCTTGTCCGCCGTCGGCAGTCCGAACCGCGCGGAGAGTTCGCGAATCTCCGCCTTCGTCAACCCGCACTCCTTGAGCGGCGCCCGGACCTGAAACTCCTGCGCGGCCTTCGAACCGGGGCGGAAGTCGCCGACATCGCTGGCGTTCTCGCCGTAGGCGATCACCGCGAAACCCTCCGCGCGCGCGAGCGGCGTGAGTTCCTCGAACAGCTCGCGCTTGCAGAAGTAACAGCGGTTTGACGGGTTGGCGGTGTAGCTCGCGTTGTCGAACTCCGCGGTGTGGACCACGCGCACGGGAAACGCGAACCTGCGCCCGAGTTCGAGCGCCTCGTCGAGTTCGCGCCGCGGCAGGCTCGGCGAATCCGCAATCACCGCGAGAGAGCGCTCGCCCAGCACGCCGCGCGCGACGAATGCGAGGAACACCGAGTCCACGCCGCCCGAATACGCCACGAGGCACGAGCCGAACGATCGCAGCGCGCCACGAAGGGATTCGAGCTTGTCCACGCCGCGCAAACTGCCACCGCGCCCCCTGCTTGTCGAGACGCTGAATCCTCAGCGCTCTTGGGTCAGAACGCGGAACACCCCGCCGAGATGGTCGGGGTGGGTGAGCGTGGCGAACCGGCTTGTCTGCTCTGTGGTCCATTCGCCGAAGTTCGCAGCCGGCCGCCGCGCGGCGTCGAGTGCGCGGGTGAGGAATCGGAATTGCGGCTCGAAGGCGAGCGTTCGCATCCCGGCTGATTCACCAGCGCGTTGAATCGCGCTGAAGTTCACGTGCGCGGTGAGGTCTTGTTCGCCGGGGTTCGCAAGCAGGTCGGAGTTGGCGTGGTGGTCACGATAGGCGCGCAGGGTGCCGTGCGGCCGTTCGGGTCGAAGCCAATCGTCGTCGGTGAGGCCATAATCAATCGCGAGGAGCCAGCCGCGGGCGAGTGAGAGGGCGGCATTGCGCCACCACGTTTCGGCGGCGGGACAGAGTTCGATGGTGTAGCCATCCGGCAGGACGGCTTGCAACTGCGGATTGCAGATTGCGGATTGCGGCTTGAGCAGAGGGGAGTCGGGGACGAGCGGCAGGCGGGTCCACTCGAAGGCGTCACCGCGCGACTCGACGGCCCACTCGAACCACGCGCGGTTCTTCGCGTCCCAGCCGAGCCGATGGACCGGGAAGGCATCGAGCAGTTCGTTGGAGAAGATGACGCCGGTGAACTGCGGATCGTGGATTGCGGATTGCGGATTGGCGGAGACTTCACCCCTCACCTCGTCCGTTTCCCCTTGTCCGACGAGGGGAGAGGGTGCCCGAAGGGCGGGTGAGGGGTGGCAGCCTGGTGCGGCCTCAAGCTGTGAAGCCGGACTTTTCGGAAGGGCTTCGAGCCAGCGGACGCGCGGCGCGAAGTTGCGGAGAGTTTCTTCCTGCCACGCGCGGCGGCGGGCGGAGGGTTCGATGATGAGGTATTCGATCCGCTCGAGGAGCGCGGGACGATGGCGTTGCAGCCAGCCGAGGATGTCGGCTGCGAGCTGGCCGTCGTGCGCGCCGGCTTCGACGAGGTGCAGTGTTTCGAGTCTGGGTTTTTGGGCTTCGAGTTCGGCGAGCCATTCGGAGCATTGGAACGCGAGCAGTCCGCCGAAGAGCGGGCCGACGCTGACGCTGGTGAAGAAGTCGCCGCGCCGCCCGATGGGGCGCGGGGCGCGTTCGTAGTAGCCGAACGCCGCGTGGTAAAGCGCGAGTTCCATGAAGCGCGCGGAGGACATCGGTCCGGACTGCGCGATCTCGCGACGGATGATTTCGGCGAGGGGATTCAACGGCTTGCAGTCGGGGAGGCTTCGGCTAGACTGGCCGCAACGAGCCGCCACCCCGAAGCGATATGGCCAAAATTGACGCCTTCTTCGACCTGATGTTCAAGGAGAAAGCCTCGGACCTGCATCTCTCGTCGGGCAACCCGCCCATCCTCCGGCTCAACGGCGAACTGGTGCGCGTGGATTACCCGCCGCTGGAGAGCGAACCGCTCAAGGCGATGCTCTACGAGATCGCGCCGGAGTATAAGGTGAAGGTCTTCGAGGAAACGGGCGACGTGGATTTCGGCTACGAGATTCCCGGGCTGTCGCGCTTCCGCGCGAATTTCTTCAACCAGAAGAACGGCGTGGCCGCGGTCTTCCGCCAGATCCCGAGCAAGGTGCTTTCGTTCGAGGATTTCGAGAAGTTCGACGCCCCGTTGCCCGCGGTGCTCCGGAAACTCGCGATGCTGCACAAGGGGCTCGTGGTGGTGACGGGGCCGACCGGCTCGGGCAAGTCCACGACGCTCGCCGCGATGATCGACTACGCGAACAAGAACCGGAAGGACCACATCATCACGGTGGAGGACCCGATCGAGTTCGTGCACGAGAGCAAGAGCTGCCTGGTGAACCACCGCGAGGTCGGCGTGCACACCAAGTCCTTCGCCTCGGCGCTGCGCGGCGCGTTGCGCGAGGATCCGGACATCATCCTCGTCGGCGAATTGCGCGACCTGGAGACGATCGATCTCGCGCTCACCGCGGCGAGCACGGGCCACCTTGTGTTCGGCACGCTGCACACGCCGAGCGCGGCCAAGACGGTGGACCGCATCATCGACGTCTTCCCCGCCGAGCAGCAAAACAAGATTCGCGCGACGCTCTCGGAGGCGCTGCGGGCGGTCGTGGCGCAAAACCTCTTCAAGCGGGTGGACAAGAAAGGCCGCGTGGCCGCGCTCGAAATCCTCGTCTTCACGACGGCCATCGCAAACCTTGTCCGCGAAAACAAGACGCACCAGATCCCCGGCATGATCCAGGTCGGCAAGAAACTCGGCAACCAGCCGCTCGACGACGCGATCATGGACCACCTGCGCATGAAGCGCATCGCGCCCGAGGAGGCGTTCGACAAGTCCCTCGACCGGAAGAAATTCTTCCCCTTCCTCACGAAAGAGATGCAGGACGAGATGCGCGCGAGCGGCGAGAACGAGATGTGATCCCGCGCCCGCGCGACCAACAAACCCGAACCCCATGCGCCGCCCCGAACTGGACCAGATTCTGAGCACGATGCTCGCGTCGCAAAAGGACGTGTCGGACCTGAACATCACGGCGGACAAGCCGTTGCAGGTCGAGTCCAACGGCCAGCTCATGCCGGTCGCGTTCCAACCTGACCTCGGAGCCCTCTCGCCGTTCCAGACCGAGCAGATCGCGTTCAACCTGCTTCAAGGCAACCGGCGGCTGACGGCGAATCTGATCCAGACCGGCTCGTGCGACACGTCTTACACGCTGCTCGGCAAGGCGCGTTTCCGCGTGAACATCTTCTCCCAGCGCGGCTGCTACTCGATCGTGCTGCGCAAGCTCACCACGAAAATCCCGACCGTGGACGAGCTCAAGCTGCCGGCGAGCATCCGCGAGATTGCGCGGGAGAAGAACGGGCTCGCGCTCGTCACGGGCGCGACCGGTTCCGGCAAGTCCACCACGCTCGCCGCCATTCTGAACGAGGTGAACGAGACCAAGTCCATCCACATCATCACGCTGGAGGACCCGGTCGAGTTCGTGCACCAGCAAAGGAAGGCGACGTTCAACCAGCGCGAGTTGGGAACGGATTTCGACAGCTTTTCAACCGGCCTGCGCGCGGCGCTCCGTCAGGCGCCGAAGATCATACTCGTCGGCGAAATGCGCGACCGGGAGACGGTGGAAATCGGGTTGAGCGCGGCCGAGACGGGCCACCTTGTCCTGAGCACGCTGCACACGAACGACGCGGGGCAGACCATCAACCGCATCCTCGGCATGTTCGAGCCCGAGGAGCAGCCGCAAATCCGCCTCCGCCTCGCGGACACGCTGCGCTGGATCGTGAGCCAGCGCCTCGCGCCAAAGATCAGCGGCGGACGCCACGCGCTCTTCGAGATCATGGGCAACAGCCTTCGCACGAAGGAAAGCGTCGCGCAGGGCGAGGCCGACGGCCGCACCTTCTACGAGATCATCGAGGCGACCACGACTTACGGATGGAAGACCTTCGACCACTCGGCGCTCGAAGCCTACGAGAACGGCCAGATTTCCGAGGAAAACGCCCTCCTCTACTGCTCGCGGCGCGGACCCGTCACGCGGGGCATTGACCTCATCAAGAAGAAGCGCGGCGAGATGACCACCGACGTCGCGCAGTTGAAGGTGAAGAAGGAAGGCCCGCCGGCGGGCAAACCCGACCCGGCCGCGGGCGGCGGACCGCTCGTGCTCAAGCTCAAGTGACCATGGCTGTTGACCTCGACTTTCTCGCCTCCGGCGACAAGCCGGCGCTGCTCGCGCTCTCGGACCACGAGTTGCTTTCGAACATGCAGAGCGTGCTCGCGTCGCTGGAATACAAGATGCACGTCGCCGCGGACCACGAGGAGTTCGACCGCCTCTTCAGCGGCGTGCAATACCCAATCGTCGTCATCGAGGATTTGTTTTGCGCCACCACCCGCGCCGAGAACCGCACGCTCACGATGCTCCAGCACATGCCGATGCAATTGCGCCGCCACGCCGTCGTGGTCCTGATCGGCGACAGCTACGAGACGATGAACACGATGCAAGCCTACCAGTTAAGCGTCCACGCGGTTGTCCATCGCGGCGACCTCCCCGGCTTCGGCCGCATCCTGCTCAAGACGCTCGCCGAGAACGACTTCTTCCTCTCCACCTACCGGGACATTCAAAATCGCCTTGCGATCGGCCAAAGCCTCTGACCCCGCACCGCCACCGGCGGAGCGCCGCACGAAGCCGAAACCCGAACCTCCGCCCGCACCATGAAGCCCGCGTCCCGCGCCCTGCCGGCCCTGCCGCAATCCCGGCCGCCGCTCGAGCGCATGATGCGCATCCACCAGGCCATCAGCGCCGGCGGATTTCCCAATGCCACCAAGCTCGCCGCCGAGATGGAAGTCTCCACCAAGACCATCGGGCGCGACATCGAGTTCATGCGCGACCGGCTGATGCTTCCGCTCGAATACGACAGCAGCCGCTGGGGCTACCACTACACGGAGGAAGTCGGCTCCTTTCCCACGCTGCAGATCACCGAGGGCGAACTGTTCGCGCTCCTCGTGGCGGAAAAGGCCCTGCAACAATACCGCGGCACCAACTTCGAGCGCCCGCTCAAGAGCGCCTTCGGCAAGATGGCCTCGTCGCTGCCGGACACCATCTCGCTGCACCTCGCGGACTGGGACGCCACGGTGTCCTTCCGCACGAGCGCGCAACCCGTGCTCAACCTCGAGGTCTTCGACGCCATCGCCAAGGCCGCGGCCAAGCACGAGCAGATCGAGATCACATATCGAAAGCCCGGCCGGCGCGACATCGAGAAGCGCGTCGTGGACCCGTGGCACCTCGCGAACATCAACGGCGAGTGGTATCTGTTCGCCTACGACCACCTGCGGAAAGCCCAGCGCACGTTCGTGCCCGCGCGGGTGAGGGAAGTCCGCGCCACCGGCAAGAAGTTCACCCGACCCGCCAAGTTCTCCGTCGCCAAGCTGCTCGAATCGAGCTTCGGCGTCCACTCGGCCGAGGGGGAGTTCGAGGTGGTATTGCGGTTCAACGCCGCCGTCGCAGACTACGTGCGCGAGAAACGGTGGCATCCCTCGCAGGAATTGCGCGAACTGAAAGACGGCTCGCTCGAACTGCGGCTCAAGCTCTCGAGCCTGGTCGAGATCGAGCGCTGGATTCTCGGCTGGGGCGGCGGTGTCGAAGTCGTGCAGCCGTCCGAGTTGCGCGAGCGCGTCCTCGCCGCAGCGCAGGGGATTGTGCGGAACTACGCGCAGTAGTTTCCGTCATCCTCGTCGTCGAACAGGCGACTCCGGTCGCGCTGCGACCGGATACGGACCGCAGCGCGGCCCGTCCCACCTTGGTGCAGGTGTCGAAGGATCGAGGACGAGGACGACGACGTGGTCGACCGAGTCCACCACGCATTTGCAATCCCCGCCTCCCGCGCTACACTGGCGCCATGGCTGAGCAAAGGAAGAAGGGAGCCCCGCCCGCCGCGGACAAGTCATCCGCCGAAAACCCCAAGGGGCTGCCGCCGCTGGAGGACCTTCTGCCGCGCGAGGACCTCGAAAAACTCTCCACGCTCCAGCTCGTGGACCTCATCGCCAGCAAGCTCCCGCCGCGCCACTCGTCGCTCATGGACCTCGTGTATCTGCGCGAACGCATCGCGGACGTGGAGGAGATGAACGATCAAGCCCGGCAGGCTTTGGAGAAGATGGACAAAGCCATCGAAGCGCTGCGTTTGCCCGCGTTTCGCGTCGGCACGTTTCTCGCCGCAGTCGAGCCGCAGATGGCGCAAGTCTGCCTCGGCGGGATGGACTACGTCTGCAAAGTGGACCTCGCTGTGCCGCTCTCGAGCCTGCAAGTCGGGCAGCGCGTGCTCTGCAACGAAGCCTTCGCCGTCGTCCGCCCGCTCGGCTTCGACCGCAACGGCCCCATCGTGCGCGTGGATGAGTTGCTCTCCGACGGCCGCATCCGCATCGGGCAGGAGGCGGGCATCACCAACTCCGTCATCCAACGCTCGGCGTTGCTCACGAAGGAGAAGCTCAAGCCCGGCATGGACGTGCGCCTCGACGTGAACCAGCGCGTCGCGCTCGAAGTCATCGGCGTCGGCAAGCGCATCGAACGCTCGCTCGAAACCGTCGCCGAGCTGCCGTGGTCGGCCATCGGCGGGCAGGACGAGGCGGTGCAGGCCATCCGCGAGACCATCGAGCTTCCCTTCCTGCACCGCGACCTGTTCAAGCGCTTCGACCACCATGTGCCGAAGGGCTTCCTGCTCCACGGCCCGCCCGGTTGCGGCAAGACGCTGCTCGGCAAGGCCACCGCCTACAACCTGCGCCAGCAGGTCAAGTCGCAGACCGGCGTGGATCATCCCGAGTTTTTCCTGCACGTGAAGGGGCCGGAGATCCTGAACATGTGGGTCGGCGAAAGCGAGCGGCAGGTCCGCGACCTCTTCGCGCAGTGCCGCGAGCGCGCGAAGGACGGCGCGCTGGCGTTCCTCTTCATTGACGAGGCCGAGAGCATCCTCGGCACGCGCCGCGCGGGCCGCTACCACAGCATCCTCAGCACCCTCGTGCCGATGTTCTGCACGGAGATGGACGGCATCGAAGTCCTGCAGAACGTCGTCGTCATCCTCGCCTCGAACCGCGCGGATCTGATTGACCCGGCCATCCTGCGGCCCGGCCGCATAGACAGGAAGATTCGCGTCAAGCGCCCCGACCGCCCCGGCGCCAAAGCCATCTACGAAATCTACCTGCGCGAATCGCTGCCGCTCGCCGAGCCGAAATCCGCGCTCGCCGAAGCCATCACCGAGGAGCACTTCGCGCACAGGCCGGAGAACGAATTCCTCGAAGTCATCTACCGCAGCGGGCGGCGCGACGTGCTGTATCGCGGCGACCTCGCGAGCGGCGCGATCATCGCCGCCGTCGTCGAACGCGCCAAGAGCCTCGCCATCAAGCGCAGCATCGAGACCAAGGCCGAGACGCACATCGCGCGCGAAGACCTCGTCACCGCGCTGCGCCGCGAGCACGAGGAGAACGACCTCTTCCCCGCCACCGACCTCACCGAGGACTGGCTCAAGCTGACGGACTTCGATCCCGAGAACGTAGTCAAGCTCGGCCCCGTTCGCCCGCGCAAGGTCGAGACGAGCGGGGTGGTGTGACGCCTGGTCTGCCGACGGTATCAGAAGGCGAAACAAATTGAATCTGCAGATGAGGACTGACAATGGCTATCGAACATTGCCCTGACTGCGATTTTGTCAGCGAAGCTTGGGGTGGAAACGGCAAGTGCAACGAATGTCACGGCACTGGAGTGGAGCAAGACTTCTTTGAGGCGCTTGCAGAGTCGTTGAGCAGTTCTATCCAAGCCTGCAAAAATGCGGAGGGTCGAAAGAGTGTCAGACCTGTTACGGGAAAGGTTATCTGCGAACCCGATGACTCGATTCGGATCTAAGCCTTGCGAGAGACAGTCGTAACAACTGACGCATACAGCAAGCCACAGTGTTTGAACGAGTCACTATCCTCTTCGGCATCGAGACCGAATACGGCATCGCGCGGGACGGCGCGGAGGAACTCGATGTCGTCGCCGAGTCCATCGCACTCGTGCGCAGCGCGGTCGAACCCGGCGTGCGGATGCGCTGGGACTACGCGACCGAGGACCCGCATGCGGACGCGCGCGGCTTCCACGTCGAGGCGCTGCGGCAGGACACGGACGAGGCGGGATACGTGGAGCAGGATGCCCACCGCGAACTGTCCTTCGCCGAGATCAAAAGCGACCTCGCGCTCGGCAACGGCGGGCGATTCTACAACGACCACGCGCATCCCGAATACTGCACGCCCGAGTGCAGCACGCTCGACGAAATCGCCGCGCACGACCGCGCGGGCGAGCGCATCGTGATGCAGTGCGCCGAGCGGCTCTCCGAACAGCGCGGCGCGACCGTCCGGATTTACAAGAACAACACGGACTTCCGCGGCCACAGCTACGGCTGCCACGAGAACTATCTCCTGCCGCGCTCGCTCGAATGGGACACGCTCGCCCAGGCGATGCAGGCTTTCCTCGTCACGCGGCAGGTCTTCGCCGGCGCGGGCAAGTTTGCCATCGAAGCCGAGGATCGCCTCCTCTCACCGCATTTCCAGATTTCGCAGCGGGGCGACTTCTTCAGCGAGCTGCAAAGCGTGGACACGATGCAGCGCCGCCCGCTGATCAACACGCGCGACGAGCCGCACGCGAACCCGCAGCACTGGCGGCGCTTCCACGTCATCCTCGGCGACGCGAACATGTCGCCCTTCGCCACGAGGCTGAAAGCGGGCGCGACCGCGCTCGTGCTCGAGGCGCTCGTGCGCGACCCGCGCCGCGCGTGGCCGCAGCTCTCGGACCCGCTGCGCGCGCTCACGGCGATTTCGCGCGACCCGGAGTTCAAGTGGGAGGTGAAGCTGGCCGGCCGGCGCCATTCGACCGCGCTCGCCGTGCAGCGCGAGTATCTCGCCGCAGTGAAGGCGCTTTGCGACCTGTCGTCCGCGGAAAGGCAATCGGTCATCGCGGATTGGGAAACCGTGCTGAACGACCTCGAAGCCGATTTCATGCGCTGCCGCGACCGGCTCGATTGGGTCGCGAAGCTCGCGCTCATCCGCGAATTCCAAGCCGCGCAGCGCGTCGCGGATGACGACCCGTGGGTGCAGGCGCTCGATCTCGAATACCACCGGCTCGACGCGGTCGAGGGGCTCTACTTCGGGCTCGAACAGGCCGGCGCGATGCGCGGCGTCCCCGACGAAGCGATCGTGCAACGCGCCGTGTTCGAGCCGCCGCTGACGACGCGCGCGTATGTGCGCGGCAAGTGCATCCAGAAATTTGCCGAGGCCGTCGAGAACGCGCAGTGGGACCACCTCACGCTCGCCGACGATCACGGATTGGTGAAGATTTCGCTGCTCGACCTCTTCGAGCCGGAGGACGTGCTGCGCTACCGTCAAGCCGTGGACGCGGCGCGCGCGCCGGATGATTTGCGTGGCGTGATCGGCCTTCGAAAGCTAGGTTCGCGCTAAGTTATGCCCGACCAATCCCAGAAGACGCGGCCGGTCGCGCCGGGCAACCCCGGTGGCGGCGGTGACGGCCCGAAGGAGCCGAAGGTGGACAAACCGAACGTGGAGGAACTCCTCAAGCGCATGCGCAAGGTGGACCCCGACCAGGCCAAACGCTACCGGCAGCGCACAGGCGAATGAGCGCGCAAACTCCGATCGCCGGCGATTTCGTCTCCCTGCTCGCGAGCCACAATCTCGCGCCGGTTCGCGCCGACGCATCGAACGCGGCTCCTGCGCAGACGCAGGCCACGACGGTCTTTGCGTTTCACTTCGCCGGGGGCGTCCTGATGGCTGGCGACCGGCGCGCCACCGCGGGCAACGTCATCGTCACCGACCGGGTGGACAAGGTTCTCGAACTCGACGCCACGTCGTTGCTCGCCATTGCGGGCGTGCCTGCAACCGCGTTCGAAATGGCGCGCGTGCTGCAAACGTCGTTCGAGTATTACCGGCGCAGCCAGCTCCAATCGCTCAGCCTTCCCGCGAAGGTCCGCGCGCTCGCGCGGTTGCTCCGTGACAATCTACCCATGACGATGCAGGGCGTCGGCGTGGTCGTGCCGCTTTTCGCCGGCGTGGACGCGCACGCGACGCCTCCCAAACCGCAGATTTACTTTTACGACCCGCTCGGCGCGCAGTTTCAGGCGGTCGGCCACGCGGCCAGCGGCTCGGGTTCGGGGACCATCCGGAGCGTGCTGAGTTTTCAGGAGCGTTACGGCCGGCCGGGTCCGTCGCAGATGAATCTCGAAGAAGCGGTGCGATTCGCGTTGCGGCTGCTGATGACGGCGTCCGAGCTCGACGCGGCGACGGGCGGCGTGAATCCCGGCGCGGAGACGTTCGCGACGATCAAGGTCCTGCGCGCGTCCGGGGTCGAAACCGTGAGCGACGAACAACAAGCGGAGTGGCTGAGGCAATGACCGAGGAACCCTATCGCTGGCTCGAAGCCGTCGCGAACCGGCGCGAATACGTCCGCGAACAGCTCAAGGGCGGCTCGCCCGTGTTCGCCGCGAGCCTCGCGGACGGCATCCTGCTGCTCGGCGTCGGCACCGGGCGTTCGAAGGTGTTCGAGCTGTTTGACCGTCACGCGCTCGCGGGGCTCGGCCATCCCGCGGACATCGAGAGAGTCCGGCAGGCCGCGATTGATGCCGCGCATCTCGAAGCTTTCACGCGAGCGCCGGAGGACGTGAGCATGCGGCGGCTTGTGAGCTTCGGATTGAGCCCGCAACTCAAGACGAACTTCGAGCAGATTTACGCGGCGCCGTCTCTTGTCGAACTGGTGCTGGCCGAACTCGGCGCCGCGCCCGCGGAGGATTCGTTCTACCGGCTGCATTTCGACGGGGCTTTCACCATCGAACATGGCGGCGTGCACGTGGCTGCGAGCACCGCCGAAGCCGAGTCCGCCGCGCAGAAGTGGCTCTCGGACGCGCTCGCGGGCAAGTCCGACCGCGCGGCGGTGGTGGACACGCTCCTGCAGGCGTGGTGGTGCGTGACGGCCGGGCACACGTTCGATGGGGGGCTGCCAGCCGAGTCCGAGCGGCGGGACGGCGTGCGTGCAGGGATGAAGGGAAAAGTCCTCGAAGCGGGCTGGCTCGCGCGGTCGGGCACCCGCGCAACCCGATACACGAGTCTCACCGCGCAGGACGTTGGCCTGGCGTGACGCGCATTGGCGGTTTGGCTTCGCCCGATTCAACCGTCGTCCACTCCGGCCAAATAGAACTTGCGCGAGCCGGAGGCAGTGGGCACTTTCTCCGCGCCGTTGCGGATATGGCGGAATTGGCAGACGCGCTACTTTGAGGTGGTAGTGCCGTAAGGCGTGCAGGTTCAAGTCCTGCTATCCGCACCCGCTTCCGCTTTCGACCGCCCCGAGGATTTCTCAACCCACCTGTCGAACGCAATTCTCGCTGCCGAAAGGATTCGGCGCGCGTTGCGGGCAGTCCGGGTCATCCACCCACTGGCCGTCCACGAGGAAGCGGTATTCGTGCTGGCCGGGACCGAGCTCGAGCGTCGTTTTCCAGACGCCGTTCTTCTGGCGCTTCAGCGGCACCGGGCTTTGCTCCCAGTTGGTGAACGAGCCGGCCACGGCGACGCTTTGCGCGGCGGGGGCGCTGATGGCGAAGGGCTGCTTGCGTCGGGCTTGTTTGGCAGACATGGCAGGGTCGGGGTGAGGGTTGGATTGCTGCAAGGCCAGCCACCTGGTGCTGACGGGAGCGACCATGGAACAACCGGCCCCCCGTAGCAACCCGCGAGGCGGCCCGGTCAGAACTTCAACCGGAACGCCAGCGCGCCGGCGAGGTCGTTCGTTGACGGTTCAGAGGCCGCAGCCGCCAGCGCACCGATGCCGCATGCGAGCGCAACCATGGTCGCCAGCCGCTCGGCGACGGCTTGGGGAACCCACCGGTTCGGCAATGCCGCGCTGCGTCCTCTCGCGGCCCATTCCGGAGTTCGATTCGTTTTCATGGGGGCTGTTCTTTGTTCGGTTCCCGTGTTTCAAAACCTCCCGTCGCGCGCCTCGAAGTGCGTGGGCTTGCCGAGCGTCGGCCGGCCGCGCAGCGTCCAGTCGGAGACCCACTCCAAGATTTGTGAGACCGGGACGCGCGGCGCGCCGATCAGTGCGTGCAACTTCGCCGGGTTGTTCAGCAGCGCCGTCGCGGATTCGGTTCCCGTGAACTTCACGGTCGTATTCATGAGTGATGCGAGCGTGGCGCAGGTCTCGCGAACGCTCAAGGTCGCCAGGCCGGTCATGTTCAACACGCGCGCGGGCGTGTCGGCGAGCGCGAAGGCTTGCAGCGTCATCGCATTCGCATCGCCCTGCCAGATGCAGTTGAAGTGGCCCATCGCGAGGTCCACGCGCTCGCCGTCGCGGATCTTGCGCGCGAGGTCCGCGAGCACGCCGTAGCGCAACTCGACCGCGTAGTTGAGCCGCAACAGCACCACGGGGATTCCCAGCGTCCGGCTGAAGTGCTCGAACATCCGCTCGCGACCGAGGCAGCTCGTCGCGTATTCGCCCACGGGCGCGGGCGCATCTGACTCGACCGACCCGCCCCGCGGGACCGGGCTCAGGCCGTAAACATTTCCCGTCGAGAACGCCACGATGCGGCTGTTCCGGAACTTCCTGCACACGATGGCCGGCAGGTGGACGTTCATCGCCCACGTGAGCGGCTCGTTGCCGGTCGCGCCGAACTTCATCCCGGCCATCGATATCACGTTCGGCACGTCGGGCAGCGCGGCGACGGCGGCTTCATCGAGCAAGTCGCACCGGATCGTCTCGATGCCGTGCGCGCGGAGTGCGGCTTCGTCCGCGGGACTTGTGAAGCGCGAGACGCCGATGATGCGACGCGTCGCGCCGGCAGAGTCGCAGGCGCGCCTCGCCATGCGCGCAAGGGTCGGGCCCATCTTGCCCGCGACGCCGAGCAGGATGAGGTCGCCGTCGAGCGCGCGCATCGCCTCGATGGCGCCGGGCGTGGGCTCGCTGAGCAAATCCTCCAATGGCGCGACGGTCGTGATGCGGGCGGGGAGCGGGCGCAGGCCGGGACGACGTTTCGCTTGAGGCGCGGACTTTTTCATTTCCAACGTGCGGGGCTTGGCTACGCTCCATCCTGCAAAGCCCGAACCGCATTGTCCATGAAAAGCCCGCTTCCACTCCGCGTTGCAATCCTCACAACCGCCGCTGCTGCTGCCGTCGTCTTCACCGCGGCTCTGCCCGCCGGGGGTGGTGCGGATGAACCGGGTTTCGTCCCCATGTTCAACGGCCGCGACCTCTCAGGCTGGGTGCCCGTGAACGTCGCGCCCGAGACTTTCACCGTGAAGAACGGGCTCATCCACTGCACCGGCATCCCCACCGGCACCATGCGCACCGAGCGGATGTATGAGAACTTCATCATCGAGCTCGAATGGCGCCACATGAAGCCCGGCGGCAATTCCGGCCTCTTCCTCTGGGGCGACCCCATCTCCGCCGCGGGCACGCCCTTCTCGCGCGGCATCGAGGTGCAAATCCTCGACACCGGTTACGGCGAGGGCAATGCCGCCCGCAACGTCTCCTTCACCACTCACGGCGACATCTTTCCCATTCACGGCGCGAAGATGACCCCGCTCGGCCGCGTGTCCAAGGGCGGCCGCGCCTTCCCCACCGAGGACCGCACCAAGCCTTCGCCCGAGTGGAACCACTACCGCGTCGTCGCCACCAACGGCACCGTGAGTCTCTCGGTCAACGGCAAGGAAGTCAGCACCAGCCGCGACTGCATCCCGCGCAAGGGTTACCTCTGCCTTGAGAGCGAGGGCAGCGAGATTCACTTCCGCAACGTCCGCATCAAGGAACTGCCCGCCTCCAACGCCACTCCCGAGCAAACCGCGCGCGCCTACGACGGCTTCGTTTCGCTCTACACCGGCGTGGACCTGCGCAACTTCAAGGCCGACCCCGGCCACGCCGGCCACTGGACGCCTCGCGACTGGACCCTCAACTACGACGGCAAAAGCGAGGCCGCCGACAAAAACCTGTGGAGCGAGAAACCGCTGAGAGACTTCGCCCTCGTGGTGGACTGGCGGCCCTCCAAGCCGCTGACGGGCGTGCCGCTGCCGGTGATCCTGCCGGGCGGCGACGACGCGCTCGACGCCGACAAACTGCGCGCCGCGCTCGGGCCCCGGCTCGACGCGCGGAAGTCCGGCCAGTGGCACCGGTTTCAGATCACCCGCAAGGGGAGCGCGCTCTCGGTGACGCTCGACGGCCAGGCTCTTGTCGAAAACCTGCCCGTCAAGTCCGCGCCGTCCGGACCCTTCGCCCTCCGGCACGACGGAGCCGCCGCCCAATTCGCGAGCGTGTTCGTGAAGGAATTGAAGTAGCGGAGCCAGCGCCCCGCGACCGGGAGGGCTGACTGCTCAGGCCGAACCGGCGGAGGAAGGTGATGCGGACGCGAGGATTGTGCCTGGAACGACGGAGTGGCCTGTGAGGAATTCCTGCGCGTTCATCCGGCGGCTGCCTTCGCGTTGCACGGAGAGAAGCCGGAGCGCCCCTTGGCCGCACGCGATCAAGATGCCGGTCTTGTCGGCCGAAAGCACCGTGCCGGGCGCGGCGACGGCAGGCGGCGGTGCGTCGTCGTCGCGGGCCTGCCAGATTTTCAGGAGGCGCGGCTTGCCGTCCGCGGGAAGGAACGTGAACGCCGAGGGCCACGGGGTGAAAGCGCGGACCTGATTCCACAGCGCACGCGAGGGCTGCGTCCAGTCGAGGCGGCCGTCGGCCTTGGAAATCTTGCGCGCGTGGGTGACGCCACCGGCCGGTTGCGGTCGCGGCGCAAGGTCGCCGGCGACGTAGCGCGGGATGGTTTGCACGGCGAGTTCCGCGCCCAGCGCGGCGAGGCGGTCGTGGAGGGTTTGCGCGTTGTCCTCGGGAGCGATCGGCGTGGTGCGCGTGGCGAGGATGGGGCCGGTGTCGAGGCCGGCATCCATTTTCATCAAGGTCACTCCGGTTTCGGTGTCACCCGCGAGCAGGGCCCACTGGATGGGCGCGGCGCCGCGCCAGCGCGGGAGGAGCGAGGTGTGGATGTTCAGGCAGCCGTGCCGCGGGATGTCGAGCAAGGCTCGCGGAAGAAGTTGACCATAGGCGAAGACCACAATGAGGTCGGGGGCGAGTTCCCGGAGTTGCGCGAGGAAGGACGCATCGCGGGCGCGCGCGGGCTGGAGCACGGGCAGGCCGAGGGCGACGGCGGCGGCTTTGACGGGTGTCTGCTGGAGCTGGAGGTCGCGGCCGCGGGGCTTGTCGGGCTGGGAGACGGCGGCAAGGAGATGGAAGGCGGGGTCGCGCGCGAACGCCTCAAGCGCGGGCCGGGCGATGTCGGCCGTGCCCATGAAAAGAATGCGATGTGCCGAAGTGGATGGTGGATGGTGGATGGTGGACACAGACGCAGTTGGTTCAACTGACGCGCGGGAATTGGCCGCGAAGGAACACCGAGAAAGCAAAGAGTGGCTGGCCTCATTGGAGCCACGACACAACGGCCCGACTCATGTCCGGTCAGCCCGATTTCCCGTCCCCGACTTTGCCTTCACTTGCGGCTGCTCCGACCCGCGCTCAGCACTTCGTCACGTAATTGAGGATGTCGCCGAGCACTTCGACGGGGCGTTGGGTGGCGTCCACGGTGTGGACGAGGTCCTCGCCGTAATAGTCGAGCACGGGCTTGGTCTCCTGGCGATAGACATCCAGGCGGTGCTTGATGACGTCGAGGTTGGCGTCGTCGAGGCGGTTCTCGCGGAGCGCGCGGCGCTGGAGCCGCTCGATCATCCGATTGGTGTCGGGGCAGGAGAGGTAGAGGATGGCGCGGACGTCGAGGGTGTCCTTGAGCAACTCAGCCTGCGCGACAGTGCGCGGGATGCCGTCGAGCACGAGCACGTCGCGCTCGGGGTTGAACCGTCCGGCGACCGTGCTGGCCTCGATGTTCTGCCGCCAGAGTTTGACGGTGTATTCGTCGGGGACAAGTTCGCCGCGGCTGGAATACTCGACGAACTTGCGGCCGAGTTCGTTGTCCACGGTGAGATTTCGGAAAACGTCTCCGCAGGCGCAGTGGAAGAAGCCGGGGACGCTGCCGAGGATTTTCCCCTGTGTGCCCTTGCCGGCGCCGGGCGCCCCGAAGAGGAGGACGGTCCGGTAACGCATCAGTCGGTGGCCTCGCGGTGGCGGATCTGGATTTCCTGAATGTCGTTGAACGGAAAACTTTCGTCGCACGAGGCGCCGTTCTCGGCCTCGATCTTCACGGTCATGTCCGCCTGCGTGGCCTTCACAACGTGCTGCGTGATGAACTGCCCGCGGACCGTGTTGAAGACCAGGAAGAGGTCCTGCTCCTTCTCGCCGAGGACCATCTTGAAGAAGGGCGCGAACTTGGACTCGATGTATCGGCGGTTGAAGGAGACTTCGCCGCGGCGAAAATACTGCGTCTTGGGAACGGGCGCAGCCTGCGGCGCGATGGTGGGCACGTCGGCCAGCGGTCCGCTCGCGGACGCGCCGTGCGCGGCGACACCGGGGCCCTTGTGCATCTGCCTTGGACCGGGCGCCTTGATTTCCTCCTCCTCGGCGGCGACGGGTGGCGGGGCTTCCGTGACCCTCTTGATCTCGGGCATGCAGAGGAATGTGATGGGCCCAAAGAGCGGCGCGGCCGCGCAAACGCCGATGACAAGCTTGATGGGACGGCGCCGGTAGATGGCGACTTCGTAGCCGGCGTAGAGATTTGCAGCGTAGAGAATGAACAGCGTAAACCAGCCAATCGCCGAGGTGAAGATGCTGCCGATGAATCCGGGCCGTGGCTTGTAGCGCTGGGGCTTCTCGACGGGCACGAGCTTCATCGCCGGACGCGCGCGCTTCTGCACCGTGGGCATGAGCGAGGTGTCGAGGTCCTGCTCGGGTTCCTCGATGAGAATCTCGACGTATTGCTTGAGCTTGGCGTTCTTCGCGAATTCCTTGAGTGCTTCCTGGGTGAAGTTGGTCCACGCCGTGCGGGGCGCGTTGGTGCTGGCGTCGGGGTCGCGGATGATGACGCTGACGTTGTTCGCGCCGGTCGGGTCGCCCTTGTAGGACTTCCCGTTCAACAGCTTGTAATCGGCGGACGTTGCCCGCAGCACGACCACGGCGCAGAGACAACTCAACACCGCGATTCCGATGGACCGGTTCATGGCGCGTGTTGTTATCAGAAGGACAGGGGCAGCGAAAGCACTTTTCAGCCGGGCGCGACGATTCCTAGCCGGTGCCGCCGAGGCGCGCGAGCAGGCCGGCAACCGTCCACGCGCCGCCGCGCGCCGAAAGTTCATCGGCCGCGCGTCCGTGCTGGAACACCGCGTATCGCATCGCCATCGACGCATCGGCTCCGGGCTGGGCGAGCAGGCCGCCGAGGTATCCCGCGAGCACGTCGCCGGTGCCGCCCTGCGCGAGGCCGGGATTGCCGGTCGGATTCACTATCACCGGCCCGAAGGCGGCACCGCACAACGTCTGGTGCCCCTTCAACACGACGTGACAGCCGCCGAGGCGGCGAGAGAGTTCGCGCACGGCGGCGGGCCGGTCGGATTGCACGCGCGGAACGGATTGCCCGAGCAGACGCGCCGCTTCGCCGGGGTGCGGCGTGATGACGCGCGTCGAGCCGGAGGGAATCCGTTCCGCGGGCAGCCAGTCGAGCGCGCTGGCGTCGGCGACGACCGGCAGATTTGCTTCGCGCCATAGCCGTGTCATGGCCTCGCGCAACCCCGGTGGCACGTCGTCGCCGGCAAGCCCGGGGCCGAACACCACGGCGGAGCACGAGGCGGGCAGCGCCGCGCCCGCCTTCCACGGCCGGACCATTGCTTGCGAAATCTGCGAAGCAACCGGGATGAAAGCCGCGTCCGTCGTCAGCACCGTGACGAGTCCCGGCATCGCGCGAAGCGCACCCGAAGCCGCGAGCACCGCCGCGCCATGAAAGCCGAGGCTGCCCGCCACAATCACGACGTGGCCGAAGGTCCCTTTGTGTCCCGAGACGCAACGTCCCGGCGGGAAACCGCCGAAATCCGTGGCGAGCGTCCAGTTCACGTCCGCTTCGAGAAACGGACACGGCGCAAGGCCGATGTCATGGGCGAGTTCCAGCCGGCCGATCAGCGGGACCGCGTCCGTGCGAAGGAGGCCGCGCTTCACGGCGCCAAACGTGACCGTGACGGTGGCGCGCAACACGTCGCCGCGCGCCTCGCCCGTGTCCGCGTCCAACCCGCTCGGCACGTCCACCGCGAGCACCGGACATCCGCGTGAGTTGATTGTGCGATGAAGTCCGTTCCACGCGGCATCGAGCGGGCGGTTCAACCCGATTCCCAAAAGCCCGTCCACCACAAGCGCCGCGGGCGCGATCCGGACCTCGGCAGCCGCCGCGACCGGGTCGGTCACGTTCACGAGCCGCACGGCCCTCTCGGCAAGACCCTCCGCGGCAAAGCGCGCGTCGTCGCCGTTGTGACCGCGCCCCGCGAGCACGAGCACCGACTCGCCGGGTCGGGTGAGCTGGCAGACGCGCGCGGCGACCGCAGCGCCCGCGCGACGCATCACGGACTCCTGCGAGACGCCGAGCGACCATGTCGCGGTTTCCCACTCGCGCATCTGCGCGACGCTCAGCACCGGCAACGGCATGGCGTCAGGTTACGTGGGGCGGACGGGGCATGGAAGCCGGCAATTCCCGCGATCGGACGTCGAATTGGTGCTTGCGCCACGTCTCACGGCGCTGATAACGTCCGCGCTCCTAAAACGAGATGTGATCGAAAGTTATGGCAAAAATCTGCTACTTCACTGGCAAACGCCCGGTCAGGGGCAACCACATCTGGCGCAGCGGCAAGGCGAAGAAGTCCGGCGGCATCGGCACGCACATCACCGCGATCACCAAGCGGCGATTCTATCCCAATCTTAAGCGCGTCCGGGCCCTCGTAAACGGGCGCGTGATGAGAATCCGGGTCGCGACGAGCGCCATCAAAAAAGGCCTGGTCATCAAGCCGTTCAAGCGCACTTGGAAAAAGCCCGAGGCGCCCAGGCCCGCGTAGCCGCGGCACCCGGTCATCCAGGAAGGTCACCGGCCCTTCATCCGGGACATTCGAGCCCGTTTCATTTCCAAGTCCGCCTCGCGCTGCTTGAGGTCCTCGCGCTTGTCGAACTCCAGCTTTCCCTTTCCGACGCCGAGCCGGACCTTCACCTTGCCCTCCTTCCAATAGAGTGCGAGCGGCACGAGCGCATTGCCCTTCACCCGCGTGAGTTCGGCGAGCTTGCGGATTTCCTGCCGGCGCAACAGCAGTTTGCGTGGTGCCTTCGGCGCGTGGTTGAGCAGGTTGCCGTGGGAATACTCCTCGATGTGCGCGTTGAACAGCCAGACTTCGTCCGCGTCCACCCGCGCAAAGGCATCCCCAATCTGGCCGCGACCCGCGCGCAGCGACTTGACCTCCGTGCCCCGCAACACGAGGCCCGCCTCGTAAGTGTCCAGGATGTGAAAGTCGCGCCGCGCCTTCGGGTTGGTCACGATGTCGGCCATAAAAAAGCAGCCAGTCCCGATGCTTCGGGACTGGCCTGTGGACGGCGCTGAAAAACCACTCAGTGTTTCTTGCGCTTCTTGGCGGGCGCCGCGGCGGCCGGCGCCGGCTCGATCATCTCGAAAGCCATCTTCTCCTCGAGCAGCTCAATCAAGGCGATGTCCGCCAGGCCAAGGCCCGCAGTCTCGGCCATCAGCGGACGGCTGCCCGAGTTGAGCTGCCGCACGCGGCGGGAGATGTAATTGATCAGGATGTTGGGGTTGCCGACCTTGTCGAGGGCTCGTTTTGCCAGTTCGCTGTTCATGTTCGGGTTCGCTTCTCCGCCGAAGGAACGGTGAGAATATCGGGGTTCAGCATGGACGCAACTGGAAAAAACCGGAAACAACGGCCGGCCGCGCCGCGCTCCGGATTCACTCCGCCGCATCCTTCACGCCGAGCTTCTTCAAGGCCGCCGCCGCGTCACGCCTGGCTTCCTCGTCGTCCTTGTCGAGCGGTTCGAGCTTCAAAGCGGTTCGCAATGCTTCGATCGCCTCAGGCTTCTTCTTCAACGCCAGCAGCGCCCCAGCAAGGTGCAAGCGGTGGAGGATGCGCTTCGGCGCCAGTTCCACGGCGCGATGGAATCCGGCGCGCGCGTCCTCGAAGCTCGCCTTCGGCAACCCGCCGTAGACGGCCGCCGCGAGGGTGCGCGTGACGAAGTTCATGTTTGCCGACTCGAAGTGCCAGCGACCGAGCATGTGATGCGCGAGGTCGAGCGTCGGGTCGAGCGCGATGGCCCGCTCCGTTTCCTCCTTGAGCGCACGGGAGTAGTTCACCTTGGTCTGGTTGTCCACGTGCGGGAAATTCTTCGCGTAGCAGATGGACAGTGACAGGCGGGCCTTCGCGTGTTTCGGACCGGCCTCGACCGCCCGGCGCGCGGTGGCGAGGCACTTCGCCGCGAGCGCCTTCGCCTCGGGCTTCGACTTCGCCGCGAAGATCAGGTCGGAATGTTGCTTCGAGAGCCGGTAGAGCACCTCGGGATTGTTCGGAAACTTCGCGTCGGCGTCCTCGAGCGCCTGCGCCGCCGCGGTCGTGTCGCGGGCGCGGTCGAGCTCATCGGCGCGCTTGAGATAATCGTCGAGAGTCGGCGTGTCACAGATGCCACCGGGGCCGGATGCAGCCACCGCAAAATGCCCAGCGATGAGCAGTGCGGCCCAAGCGATTGAACGACGGGGTTTCATGAGAACAAATCCATCTGCGGCGAGGGCGCGATGGACTTGAGCCTCGCGCGGTCCTGCTCGCGGCGCGATGGGCGGACGTCCCCCTCGGGCGTGAGTTCGCTCTCCTCGAGGTTGCCGAGAATCACCTTCGCGCGCTCGATCACCTCGCGCGGCACGCCCGCGAGCCGCGCGACCTGGATGCCGTAGCTCTTGTCCGTGCCGCCCGCGACGATCTTGCGCAAGAAAACGATGGAGTCGCGCCACTCGCGAACGGCCACGTTGAAGTTCCGCACGCGACCGAGCTTTCCCGCGAGCTCGGTCAACTCGTGATAGTGCGTGGCGAAGAGGGACTTCGCGCCAACGGCGTTGTGCAGGTGCTCGACGATGCTCCACGCGAGCGAGAGCCCGTCGAACGTGCTCGTGCCGCGTCCGATCTCGTCGAGGATGATGAGGCTGCGCGGCGTGGCGTTGTTGAGGATGTTCGCCGTCTCGCTCATCTCCACCATGAACGTGCTCTGCCCGCGCGCGAGATCGTCGCTCGCGCCGATGCGCGTGAAGATGCGGTCCACGAGGTCCACACGCGCCGACGCCGCAGGGATGAAGCTGCCCGTGTGCGCGAGCAACGCGAGCAACGCCACCTGCCGGATGTAGGTGCTTTTGCCCGCCATGTTCGGCCCGGTGATCAACGCGATCTGGGGCGATTCCGTGGCAGCCGACGTCAGTCGGCTCTGGCTCTCATTCGCTTCGACCGGGGCGGACTGACGTCCGCTGCTCCCCAGCAAGGTGTCATTCGGCACGAAGCGTTCCTCCACGAGCGCCTGGTCGAGCACGGGATGCCGGCCGTCGCGGATCACGATGCGGCCCTCGTCGCCGACTTCGGGCCGGCAGTAGTTGAAGTGGCGCGCGGATTCGGCGAAGCCCGCGAGCGCATCGAGTTGCGCGAGCGCGCCCGCGGTCTGCTGGATGGCGCGCAGGCAGCCGAGCACCTGCTCGCGCACTTTCAGGAAGAGGTCGTATTCGAGCTTCGTCGCGCGCTCCTCGGCGCCGAGGATGCGCGACTCCATTTCCTTGAGCGCCGGCGTGAAGAACCGCTCGCCGTTCGCGACGGTCTGCTTGCGCACGTAATCAGCCGGCACCTTGTCGAGGTTCGACTTCGTCACCTCGATGTAGTAGCCGAAGACGGAATTGAATCGGACCTTCAGCGACGCAATGCCGGTGCGTGTGATCTCGTCCTGCTGCAGTTTCGCGATCCAATCCTTGCCGCCGCGCATCGCAGTGCGAAGTTCGTCGAGCGCGGCGTCGAAGCCGTCGCGGATGATGCCGCCTTCCTTCAACGCCAGCGGCGCATCCTCCATGATGGCCCGGCCGATCAGCTCGACGAGGGCGGGCATCTCCGTCACTTGCGAGGCGAGCCCGGCGACCGGGCTGGGCGGACGCGGTTCCGCCTGCGCCCCCCCCTCTTCGATCACGGCCGGCGTGGAACCCGGCCCTCCCACGCTGGCGAGCGTCTCCCGCAATCCCGGCAACTGCTCCAGCGCCATGCGCAGCGCGATCAGGTCGCGCGCGTTGCCGGTGCCCACCGAGAGCCGGCTGATCGTCCGCTCGAGGTCGCGCACGGCGGCGAGCTTCGCGCGGAATGCGTCGAGCGCCGCGGTGTGGTCGAGCCATGATTGCACGGCGTCCTGCCGGCGGTGGATGGGCTCGACGGCGGCGAGCGGTTGCGTGAGCCAGTCGCGCAGGCGGCGCGCGCCCATCGGCGTGACCGTCCGGTTGAGCGCGCCGAAGAGCGACGTGTTCCGCGGCGCGTCGCGATGCAGCGGCTCGAGGATTTCCAGATTGCGCAGCGTCGTGGCGTCGAGCACGAGGAAGTCACGGCACTGGTAAAACGACAGCCGCGTGAGGTGCTTCACGTCGCGCCGCAACTGCTGCGTGAGATAATGCAGCACCGCGCCCGCCGCGCCCGTGGCGGCAACGCGGTCCTTGAGGCCGAAGCCGTCGAGGGACGCGACCTTGAAGTGCTCACGCACCGTGAACACGGCCGTTTCCGGCGCGAAGGTCCAGTCGTCGTGCCCGACGAGGATGCGCGACGCGTGCTGCAACAGCGCGCGCAGCGATGCCGCCTCGCCGGGATGGATCACTTCCGTGGGCCGGAGCCGTTCGAGTTCCGTGAGCAGCTCCGCCTCGCTGCCGAGTTCGGTCGTCTTGAAGTCGCCGGTCGTGAGATCCACGCACGCGATGCCAAACATCGAGCCGACGGCGTGCACGGCGGCGAGGAAGTTGTTGCGCTCGGCCGTGAGCATCCGTTCATCGAAGTGCGTGCCGGGCGAGAGGATTTGCGTCACATCGCGCTTGACGAGCTTGCCGGGCTTGGCGTCCTCGAGCTGATCACAGATGGCGACCTTGCGGCCGGCGCGCAGGAGGCGCGCGATGTAGCCGTTGGCGGCGTGATGCGGCAGGCCGCACATCGGGATGGCCTGCCGGCGCGTGAGCGCGAGGTTGAGGATGCGCGCCCCTTCGACCGCGTCGTCGAAGAACATCTCGTAGAAGTCGCCAAGCCGGAACAGGAGCAGCGCGTCCTTGGGCAGCTCGGCCTTGATGCGGCGATACTGCGCCATCATGGGCGTAAGCTGGGCGTCGGCGGACATCGCGGGAGTTCTTAACGCAAAGCCGCGGAGCCGCAAAGGCACAAAGGTGCGGCGTCGAACCGTGAACTTTGAACTTTGAACCGGGAACCCGAGGAGCGAAGCTCACGCGCATGGCCACGCTGGTGTTCGACATTGAGACTTCACGACAGCCGCTGGAAAACTTTGACGAGGCGCAACGCGAGTATCTCTTCCGCGACGCCGAGAAGCTGCCCGAAGCCGAGCGCGCGGCCCGGCGCGAGGAGATCGAGCGGCAGTTCAATCTCTGGCCGCTCACCGCGCAGGTCGTCTGCATCGCGATGCTCAACGCCGAATCGCAGCGCGGGCAGGTGTTGTTCCTCGCCGAGGATTTCGAGGAGGACGCCGGGGCGGGCCCGGTGGAGTTCATGCCCTGCGCGGACGAGGCCGAGCTGCTGACCGCGTTCTGGGACGCCGCGAAACACTACCAGCACATTGTGACCTTCAACGGCCGCGGGTTTGATGTGCCGTTCCTCTACCTGCGCTCCGCCGTGCTCAACGTGCCGATTTCGAGGCGCGACTGGCTCGGCTACCGCTTCGCCACGGAACCGCACTGCGACCTCGCCGACCAGTTCACGTTCTACGGCGTGAGCGGACGCGACGGCGCGGCGCGGAAGTTCAACCTGGATTTCTATTGCAAGGCCTTCGGCATCGAGTCGCCCAAGAGCCACGGCGTGACGGGCATGGATGTGACGAACCTGCTGCGCGAGGGAAAGTTCAAGCAAATCGCCGACTACTGCCTGCGCGACGTGCAAGCCACCGTGCTGCTGCACAAGTTCTGGAAAGAACGCCTCGCGGGAGTGAAGTGACCGCGCCCGGGGCCGCCTCCGGGTTTGCTTTCGGGCACACGAACGCTGACTCTCCCTCGCATGAATCCACTTCCGCCCCTGCCGTGCGCCGCGCTGGCCGTGCTTTGGGGTTGGTCTGTCGCCTTCGCCGCCGAGGAACCGCTTTGGACCGCCAAGCCCCTCACCAAGCCCGGCGAGTTCACGCCCGGCATCGAGGGGCCGGCGTGCGACCGCGAGGGGAACATCTACGCGGTGAACTTCGCGAAGCAGCAGACCATCGGCCGCACCACGCCGGACGGGAAGTCCGAGGTCTTCATCACGCTGCCGGGCAAGAGCACGGGCAACGGCATCGTGTTCGACCGCGCGGGCATCATGTTCGTCGCGGATTACGTCGGGCACAACGTGCTGCAAATTGACCCGGTCACGAAGACCCTCAGCGTGTTCGCACACGAGCCGAGGATGAACCAGCCGAATGACCTCGCGCTCGCGCCCGACGGCACGCTCTGGGCGAGCGACCCGAATTGGAAGGAAAGCACCGGCCAGGTCTGGCGCATCGGCACCAACGGCAAGGTCACGCTCGCCGCGCCCGGCATGGGCACGAGCAACGGCATCGAGGTCAGCCCCGACGGCAAAACGCTCTACGTGAACGAGAGCGTCCAGCGCAACGTGTGGGCCTTCACCATCGCGGCCGATGGCACGCTCAAGGACAAGCGGCTGCTCAGGAAATTCGAGGACCACGGCTTTGACGGCATGCGCGCGGATGCCGACGGCAACCTCTTCATCACACGCTACGGCAAGGGCGTGGTGGCGGTCATGTCGCCCAAGGGCGAGGTGTTGCGCGAGGTGGACGTGCTGGGCAAGCAGCCGAGCAACATCTGCTTCGGCGGGCCGGATGGCCGCACGGCTTACGTGACGGAAGTGCAGCACACGCGGCTCGTGGCGTTTCGCACGGACAAGCCCGGGTTGGCGTGGGTGAAGGGGAGAAAATGAGCGACGAGGCGATGAAGGCCGGCTACATCGCGCGCAAGGAACGCTGGGCGCGGAAGATGGCCGGCCAGGAAAAGCCCGCCGTGCGCTCGTCGGACCGGTTGCCGCCGGGCCAGCGGCAGGTGCACAACTTCCCCGTGCTCGACCTCGGCATCCATCCGGACGTGCCGCCCGACAAATGGGAGCTGAAGATTCACGGCCACGTCGAAAACCCCGTCACGCTCTCGTGGCAGGACTTCATGGCGCTGCCGCAGTTCACGGACGTGAGCGACTTTCACTGCGTGACGACGTGGAGCCAGTTCGACATGGAGTTCAGCGGGGTGGCGTTCTTCACGCTCGCGGACCTCGTGCGGCCCAAGCCGGACGCGACGCACGTGTTCTTCAAGGGCTACGACGGCTACTCGACGAACAACCCGCTCGACGCGTGCCTCGACGACGACGTGCTCGTGGCGCATTCGTGGAACGGCAAGCCCATCCCGGTCGAGCACGGCGGCCCGGCACGCGTCATCCTCCCCAAGCGCTACGCGTGGAAGGGCGCGAAGTTCGTGAGCGAGATTGAGTTCCTCGACGAGGACAAGCCGGGTTTCTGGGAAGTGCGCGGCTACTCGAACACGGCGGACCCGTGGACGGAGGACAGGTTTTCGTGAAACGATCATCGTCTCCCGCGTCGTCGTAATCGAAGGACAATTCCCATGACACCGACAGAAGCCACCGAGCAAATCCGCAAAGCCTGCAACGCCATGACCGTGGAGATGATGAAGATCCTCCCCGCCTCGCGCGCGCTGGGCGACAAGGCGGTTCAGGACGAGATCATCAAGGCGCAGTTTGCGCTGACGACGAACGTGGAGATCATCAAGAAGCAGCTCAAGAAGCTGGAGGGGCAGGACACGAAGCTGATGTGAGGGCGCCGGCGCGCGGTCACTTCAAATGCTGCTCGAAGAGCTTGTAGGCCTTCTCGCGCATGGCATCGGGGAAGTCGTGGTCGCAGTCGGGATGCTCCACCATCAGGTTGTCCGGCTTGCCGTAGAGCTTGAACACCGGCGCCGCGGCTGCGGCCACGCGGTCCACACTGTCCCACTTGAAGTTCGAGTCCTTCATCGGCGCGCTGATGAAGACCACCCGCGGCGCGAGCGCGCCGATCATCTCGTGGAAGTCGAACGGGATTTCCTGCAGCCGGCCGGAGTAGTTCGCGAGCCGGAGCATGTAGCGCGTCTGGCACCAGCCGCGCTCGGGCTGCCAGTTCTTCGGGTCGCCGCCGTAGTAGTCGAGATACGAATCCAGTCCACAGCTCGACACGATGACCTTGATGCGGTCGTCGAAGACGGCGGTGTAAACCGAGTTGTGCCCGCCGAGCGAATGGCCGACGGCACCGAAGCCCTTGCGCGACGTGACGAACGGCAGCGATTCAAGCAGGTCCAGCCCGCGCATGTTGTCCCACACGGCCTTGAGCGTGCCGCTGTCCCAGCCGAGCAGCTTGATGTCGGGCTGGTAATTTGCCAGCAGCGGATACGACGGCGCGAGCGTGACGAAGCCGCGCCCGGCGAGCTCGGCCGCATACTGCCGGTTGGCCTTGCCGCCAAGCCCGACGACGACTTGGTGGCCGATGCGGTTGTCGGTCGGATGCGGACACAGCACTGCGGGCGCCTTTCTTTTTCCGGCAAGAACTTCCTTCGGGATGAGCAGGTAGGCCGGGACGCGGCAGCCCGGCTCGCTCGCGTAGCTGACGAGCCGGCGCACGTAGGTGCCGCAGTCCACTTCCTCGTCCACCTTCAAGTCCGGCGCGGCGCGCTTCTCCTTGCCGGGCAGTTTGCCCATGACGTCCTGCATGCCGGCAAGCACGGAGGCGCGGCGCTTCTGCCAGTCGCCGACGGACTTGACGGGCTTCACCTCGCCCGCGTGCGTGGCAAAGACGAGCAGATTCGTGCGGGGAAGCCGCGGCACGGGTTTCGCGGGTTCGGCGGCTTCAGCGCGCGCGGCGAACGCGAAGCCCGCGGCAAGCGCGAGCACGGGGCATTGGAGTTGGAAGTTCATCGAGTGATGACTCAGGCTCGCAAACCGGCGCGCCCCTGTCACGGCTTGAGTTCCGAGGCCGCGCACGGCCCGCTTGCGGGCCCTCGACGCGCTCTGATAGTGTCCATCGCGATGACGCCGAGTTTGGAGCGACACGTTTCCGCCGACACGCCGGGCCTCGCGGGGGTGACACCGGCCCCGGGCGCTGTTCACCCGTGGCGTCCTTCGTGTCACGACATTTTCGAGTCCAGGTGAACATCCGAGCCGACGTGGCGGAATGGCAGACGCAGGGGACTTAAAATCCCCCGGCCTTTGCGGGTCGTGCGGGTTCAAGTCCCGCCGTCGGCACTCTCCGCGGGAGCAGCGCCATGGCCGAGCCCACGCCTCAATTCACTCACTTGTGCGACCGGTGCGGCCGTCCGCTGGATTCCGCCGAGGTGCGGTTCGTCGCGCGCATCCAGGTTTTCGCCAGCCCGGGGCCGCTGGCCGTCTCGCACGGTGAACTCACCACGAGCCATCGGGATGAAATCGCCGCGCTCCTCCGCCAGTGCGAGGGCATGACCGAGGAGGAGTTGATGAAGGACGTGTTCGTCGAGTTCAAGTTTGACCTGTGCCTCCGGTGCCAGCGGGATTACATCGCCAACCCGATGCCCGTCGTCGAGGGAGCGAAGTAGCACCGCCATGAATCCACACCCGCATCCGCCGCCCGGCTGGTCCCGGCGCGCATTCGTCGGGGCGACTTCGGCTGCCTCGCTTGCGCTCGCGGCGGGGGGCGCGGAGCAGCCGCCGTCCGCGGCCCGCAAGAAGGTCGCGCTCATCGGCACGCACGTGCAGAAGTTCTCGCACGCGCAACACTTCCTCGACCGGCTGCTCGAAGGCTACGGCTGGCAGGGGCGCCACCATCATCCCGCGCTCGAACTGGCCGGGCTTTACATCGACCAGTTCCCCGCGTCAGACCTTGCGCGCGAGCGCAGCGCGCGGTTTGGAGTGAAGCTCCAGCCCACGGTCGCCGACGCGCTCACGCTCGGCACCGGGCGGCTCGCCGTGGACGGCGTGCTCATCATCGGCGAGCACGGCGACTACCCGCGCAACGAGAAGGGGCAGGTGCTCTACCCGCGCTACAAGTGGTTCAAGGAAATCGTGCGCGTCTTCGAGGCGAGCAACCGCGCGGTGCCGGTCTTCAACGACAAGCACCTGTCCACCGAATGGCGCGAGGCGGTCGAGATGGTCGAGGACGCGCGCCGGCTCAAATTCGCGTTCATCGCCGGCTCGTCGCTGCCCGTCACGTGGCGCCTGCCCGCGCTCGAACTGCCGCTGGACGCGCCGCTCACCGAGAGCGTCTGCGTCTGCTACGGCGGCGTGGATTCGTATGACTTCCACGGCTTCGAGACGACGCAGTGCATGGCCGAGCGGCGCCAGGGCGGCGAGACCGGCGTGCGCTCGATGCAGGCGCTCAAGGGCGAGACGGCGTGGGAAGTCCTCGACGCAACGGGCCGCGAAGGCACGCGCCGGCTGCTGCTCGCCGCGCTTTGCCGCAGCGATGCGGTGAGCGCGCCCGCCGGCTACACCTTCGCCGAACCGACGCTGGACCGGGTGCGGCAGGGCTCGCCGAACTTCACGGTTTTCCTCGCCGAGCACGCCGATGGATTTCGCAGCACGGTGTTCCTGCTCAACGGCACGGTCGAGGCGGTGGCCTTTCGCGACCAGCGCACGCGCACGTCGCTGTGGACCGACCGGTTCGCGCGCGACTTCACCTGGGCCGGACTCGAGCGCGGCGGCCGCGTCCACTCGGCGAAGTTCCACCTGCCCATGCCGCCCTACAACACGACGCTTGCGGACTTCTTCAACCCGCTCATGCACCACGTCGAGACGACGATTCAGACCGGGCGCGCGCCGTATCCGGTCGAGCGCACGCTGCTCACGACGGGCATGACCGCGGCCGGACTCGACTCGCTGCACCGCGGCGGCGAGCGCCTCGCGACACCGTGGATGAACGTCGCCTACAAAGCCCCGGGGGAATCGCACTTCTGGAGGGCCTGATGCGCGACCTGAAGAAGATCACGTTCCTGCTTGGCGAGTTTTCGTTGCAGAGTCCGGCGCAACAAATCCTCGACCGGTTCCTCCTCGGTTACCCGCGCGACGGCGGATGGCGAACATTCCCCGGCACGAAATGCTTCGTCGCTGCAAGTCGCAGCATCGGCGACGCGGAACTGACGCGTCGCGTGCGCGACCACGGAGTGACGCGGATCACGGATGAACTCGGCCACTTCGCCACGTCCGACGCGGTCATCATCATCCCGACGACGCCCGGCGCGAAGCATGGCCCGGAACTCCCGGTCCGCACGGCAAGCGCGATCCGGGCGCGCGTCGGCACCTGCTTCATCTACGGTCCCTTGGCCGACGACTTCGAATCGGCGCGCCTCTCCGGGCGCAGCGCTGCAGCGTCGCGCACCAGCCTCCTCTCCGGGACCTGGGTGCCCGTCGCCCCGCGACTGCCGCAGGTGGACGTTCCCCCCGGCGCGCCGCTGAAAGAGGCGCTCGTCGTCGTGCAAGGCCCGAAGCCGGCCGCGGAGCTGCACGGACTCGACCTCGCGCTTGCCCTCGTCGAACGCCGGCGCGGCGGCGAGGCGGGGATTGACACCGTTCGCACGTTTGCCGGCGAGGATGTCTGGCGCGACAGCGAACGGCGCGCGTGGTCCTGGCCGCTGCTTGCCGCTGCGCTTTCGCGCTCGAACTCGCCGCAGGGCGACGCGCTCAAGGATGCCCGGACGCAGGACCTCGCCGGCCTCGGCCTCGTGCCCAAGCTCGCGCGTGAGCCGCGCGGCGTCTCGATCTTCCACAAGGACGGCCTCCGCACGACCGTGCTCGTGCTCGACGGCGTCGTGGCGGACATCAACTTCGCCGTGCAATTGCGCTCCGGGGAAATCCTCTCGGCTCAAGTCCTGCGCGGCCCGTCCCCGGCGGAGAATCACTACAGCCGGCTTGTCGCAGCCATGGATGATTTCTTTCGCACCGGCAAGCCGCCGTGGCCCGCATCGCGAGGGGTGCTGCTTTCCGACCTGGTGGCGCGACTGATGGCGGGGTGACGCCCCGCCCTTGCCCGGCGCCCGCTCCTCCGCCATCGTCCGCCCGTGCCGACTGTCACCAGCCTCTACGTGCACGTGCCGTTTTGCGCGCACAAGTGCGAGTATTGCGCCTTTTACTCGGCGCCGCCGTCGGGCGACGTGACAAACCGCTATGTCGCGGCGCTTGTGCGCGAGATGGGATTGGTCGCGCATGAACTCAAGCCGCAGACCGTTTTCTTCGGCGGCGGCACACCGTCGCTCCTGAACCTCGCGCAATGGCGGCGAATCCTCGAGGCGATGCAGCGACTTAACCTGCTCGGCGCCGGCGAGTGGACGGTGGAGTGCAATCCCGCGACCGTGTCCGACGACAAGGCGAAGCTGCTGCGCGATTTCGGCGTGAACCGCGTTTCGATGGGCGTTCAGTCGCTCGACGAGCAGCTCCTTGACCGCCTCGGGCGCCTCCACTCGCGCGGGCAGGTCTTCAAGTCCTTCGACACGCTGCGCGCCGCGGGCTTCGACAACGTGAACGTGGACCTCATGTTCGCCATCCCCGGCCAGACGATGGAGACCTGGCAGTCCACCCTGCGCGAAGCCGCGGCGCTGGGCAGCGAACATCTCTCCTGCTACGAGGTCATTTACGAGCAGGACACGCCGCTCTTCGCACAGTTGCAGGCGGGCGAGTTCGACGTGGATGAGGAACTCGCCGAGGCGATGTATGAGGAACTGCTCCGCGCGGCGGACCGGGCGGGGTTTGCGCAGTATGAGGTGGCGAACTTCGGGAAGCACCCGGGCGGAGTGCTGGACGCGGCGGGTGGCATCCCGGCGCGCGCCTGCCGGCACAACGTGAACTACTGGCGCGGCGGCGCGTATCACGGCCTCGGCCCGAGCGCGGCGGGTTACGTGGATGGCGTGCGCACGAAGAACTGGTCCAACACGCAGCTCTACTGCGAGCAACTCGAGAAAGGCGCGCGCGCCATCGAGTCGAGCGAGCAACTGCCGCCGCTGCGGCGCGCGGGAGAGACGGCCGCGTTCGGCTTGCGAATGAACGCGGGCTGGCCGTTCGACGAGTTCGAGCGCACGACGGGCTTCGACCTGCGACGCGAATGGCGCGCGGAGATGGATGAACTGATTTCCGGCGGGTTGGCGGAGTCAGACGCGAGGCGCTTTCACCTCACGCGCATGGGGATGCGCTTTGCCGATCACGCGGCGGCCGTTCTGCTACGCTGAGGCCGCTGCGGGCGCCGGGGCCGCGAGCTTCGCGTAAATCGAATCCACGATTTTCTTCGCGAGGCCGGGCTTGTCCCGGAGCGCGTTCACGGCGGCGTCCTTCCCCTGGCCGATGAGGTCGCCGTCGAATTGGAGCCAGGCGCCCTTCTTCTCCACCACGCCCTTGTCGATGCCAACCTCGAGGATGCTGCCTTCCTTGTTGATGCCGTGGTTGAACATGATGTCGAACTCGGCCTCGGCGAACGGCGGGGCGACCTTGTTCTTCACGACCTTCACACGCACGTGGCTGCCGATGGCCGCGCCCGTGGCGTCCTTGATCGCATCGCGCCTGCGAATGTCCATGCGCACGCTCGCGTAGAACTTCAGCGCCTTGCCACCGGGCGTGGTCTCGGGATTCCCGAACATGACGCCGACCTTTTCGCGCATCTGGTTTGTGAAGAGGCAGGTGGTCTTGGCCTTGGCGAGGATGGCGGTGAGCTTGCGCAACGCCTGCGACATGAGGCGCGCCTGCATGCCCATCGTGGCCATGCCCATCTCGCCCTCGAGCTCGGCCTTGGGCACCAGCGCTGCGACGGAGTCCACCACGATGACGTCGAGCGCGTTGGAGCGTGCGAGCGTCTCGCAGATCGTCAGCGCCTCCTCGCCGCTGTCGGGTTGTGAGACGAGCAGGTCGTCGAGGTTAACGCCGAGCTTCTTCGCGTAGACCGGGTCGAGCGCGTGCTCGGCGTCGATGAACGCCGCAAGGCCGCCGCCTTTCTGCGCGTTGGCGATGATGTGAAGCATGAGCGTGGTCTTGCCGCTGGACTCGGGGCCGAAGATCTCCACGACGCGCCCGCGGGGCACGCCACCCACGCCCAGCGCGAGGTCGAGCGCGAGCGCCCCGGACGGAATGATCTCCATTTTGCGCTGCGACTGTGCGTCGCCGAGCCGCATGATCGAGCCCTCTCCGTAGGCCTTGGTGATGGTGGAGATGGCAGACTCGAGCTCGCGCGCGCGCGCCGCGGACTGCTTGGCGGCATCGGCGGCCTTCGTGTCTGCGGCGGGTTTATCGGGAGATTTGTCGGCGGGTTTTGGGGGCATAGGCGCGGGGAGATTTTTGATGCGCGCCCGTGATAGAGAAGCCCCGGGGGCAAGTCAATGTCGCAGTCGCGTCGGTTTCGTTGCCATCGGTCGGGGTTTTGGTTTACCCAGCCGCTGCCCCTCCCCGCCCACGGAATCGAGACCTGCCCAGTTCGCTGCTGCTCGCACTGTGACAGCTTCTTGGGTCGCTCAGATTGGCGTTGCCAGCCGCCCTGCTTGCGAATATTTACCCCACACCATATCCCGCCGCAATGAACACGCCGCCGATGAACGACGCCGAAGTCCGCCGCTGGAACATGCTCTGCCACCTTACCGCACTGCTCGGCTTGATCATCCCCGTCGGCGGAAACATCGTCGGCCCGCTCGTCATCTGGCAGCTCAAGAAGAACGAAATCCCCTCCACGGACCTCCACGGGAAGGCTGCCGTGAATTTTCAAATCACCGTCTCACTTGCCATGCTCGCCATGGGCGTCATCACCATGATCTCGTTCTTCCTCTGCATCGGCTGGCTCATCGCGCCCCTGTTCCTCGTGATCTGGTGGGGCGGACTGATTCTCTCGACGATCGCGGGCATCCAGGCGAATGACGGCAAGGATTTCAAGTATCCGTGGAGCTTGAAAATCATCCCGTGACCCGCCCCTTGCGAGCCGGGGCGCGACCCCCTACCGCCCCAACTCCGGCAACTCCATGAACGCGTAGCAGAGCATGTGGCAGATGCCCATCTGTGCGTCCTCCGCGCGGCCGTAGTGCCCGTCCCGGACGACGATCGTCTCCTTCGCGATTTCCGCAAGCTTGCCGCGCTTGGCACCGACGAGCGCGACCGTGTGCAACCCGTTCGCATTCGCCCACTCGATGGCCTTCACACAATTCGGCGAACTCCCGCTCACACTCAACGTCATCGCCACGTCGCCCGCACGCCCGTAATTCATTAACTGGCGTGAGAACACCTCATCATAGGCGTAATCATTGCCCAGCGCCGTCAACCAACTCACATTGTCGTTGAGCGAAAGCACGCGAAACCGCCTGCCCAGCTTGTCCGACGAACCCTTGCCCAGATCGGTGGCGAAGTGCGACGCATTCGCCGCGCTGCCCCCGTTGCCAAACACAAAAAGCTGGCGATCCTCCCGCCACGCCGCGCGCAACCGCCCGATCAATGCCACCACCGCCTCCTGCGGGATGGAGTCCAGCGCCGCCTTCTGAGCCGTTACGTAGTTTGAAACCCAGTCGTTCACGTTCGATTTTCAATTCTCAATTTCCATTCGCCAATTGCAAATTGGAAATCGGAAATCCTCCTCATCACTTGACGCCCCGCAGCCCCATCCATATCGTCCCACTCATCGGACGGTGGCCATAGCTCAATGGTAGAGTCCAAGCTTGTGGAGCTTGTTGTTGCGGGTTCGAATCCCGTTGGCCACCCCACTCCCAGTGGTCCACTCCCCCACCTGTTTCGATTCGTCTCGTGTGGTGCTTCGATCGTGCAGGCACCGCGTGTCAGTTCCCTCCTGATTCAGGCACCCGATTGTCTCTGGACGATCTCCTACTAATCCGACCGACAAGCTGGAGTAATACCGAAAGCCGATTTGAACAAACCATTTGACGCCCCGTCGAACACCTGTCACTAATAATAGCAAGTTAAGACACGAATTTCGGGCAAGTAAGTCGGTGATCGTTCTTTGAAGCCCAACAAGTTTTGGTTCCGGTGAGCACAGCCGGTTCCGGAAGTCCCCGATACCCCCTGTGTGCTGATTCCGAAAACTCCCCGGGTCAGAGCGACCACCCTCTGGTTGCCTGACCCGGTTTTTTTTTGCCAACCACAGTCGTGCCCGGAGACAGGGAACATCGGTGTCCACCCGCGGTCTATTCATCGTTTCCCTAGGTGCCGGTCGAGAAACTCATACGCCGCCTGACGCGCCTCCTCCGGGAAGGAATGTGGTGTCCTCGGATACCGAGCGTCGATGTTTCCATCGGCTCGGTGCAACGCGTAAATCGCGCGCGCCGCCGCCATCACTTCGCGCACACCTCCGGCGTCGAAATCATTGTCAAACTCCGCAGCACAGGCCAGGAACGGGCGCGGCGCCAGCGCAGCCACCACCTCCGGAAAATCAAACGGCACCTTCGCCGGATCGTTGCCGAACAGGGTCCCGATGCGCGGCATGTAGCGCGGACCCGACCAGCTCGGCATGTCGTCCTTGGTGAATGTGGTGAAGCCGCAACTGGACACGACCACCCGCAGGCGCGGTTCAAACGCGGCCGTGAAAATGGCGTTGTGCCCGCCCAGCGAGTGACCGATCACGCCGATGCGCTCTGCGTCCACACCAGGGAGGGACTCAAGCAGGTCCACCGCGCGCACGTTGTCCCAGACGGCCTTGATCGATCCGCTGGCGTAATGACGGCCCGATCCGGACGCAAAATCGAATTTGGAATCACCGAAGCCGGGGTAGTCGGGCGCGAGCGTCACAAAACCGCGGCGTGCGAGGTGCAGCGCGTAGTGCAAGGTGGGATCACCCGCAAGACCGGCCGGTTCGGCCTTGCCGGCCTGCGTGGTCTGTTGCAGGCAAAGGACAGCCGGCATCCTCGCGCCAACGTCGGTTCCCGGGAGGAACAGATACGCGGCCACACGGTCGGACACGTCGCTTTGAAAGCTCAGCTTGCGCCGGACGAGTCCGCCTTCGAGCGTCACTTCCTCGTAAACTTTCACGTCGAGCGGCACGCGCGTGGCGGGGTTGGGCAAGGACCCCATCACCCGTTCCATGTGGGCGAGCGTGTGCCGACGCCGCGCCTCCCAGTCGCCTGCGGACTTCGCGGTGAACATCCCCCCGTCAGTCCCGGCGACTTGAAGGAGCGCGAAGTGATTCGTGTAAGCCGGCGGCGGCGCCGCCGGCTCGAACCGGCCGACTGGAAATCCACGCGCGTAACTCACGACGAAAACGCCGTCGCCCGTCACGTAGCGCACTTCATCACGGCGCTCGAAATCGGAAGGCGTCCGTCGCTCGACCGCCTCGGGGCTCGTGGTGAGCAACCAACGGCCCGCGACATGGCCGGGGATCAGCGTGCGATTCCCCAGCGAGTGGCCCGCGCTGGTGAAGACCTTGCCGTCGAGCCGCGCCTTCGTCACCCACTCGGCGGTGAAATCCAGGCCCGCGCGCTTCATGTTCGCGGCCAGTTCGATCGCGTCCGCAAAGGGGCACGTCGTGTCCTCGTCTCCGTGCACCGAGATGATTTTCGTCCTGTTGCCGAGCCGCTTCATCTCCGCGAGGTGCGCCGGATGGCCGGCGAATCGAATCTCCTGCGCGCCGGGCGCGAGGAAGCTTGCGCTCGCCGGATCGCGGCTCCAACGCGCATCGAGTGAGCTGCCGCCGGGGATGTTGAACGCGATGTCGTCGCTCAGTTTCTTCATCCCGCACATGTCCACGACACATGCGAACGTGCGCGGCGCGAGCTTGTTCGCCATGAGCGTGACGTTGCCGCCGCCGGATCCGCCCGTGGCGAATATGCGGCCGCGCGCGAACGGAACCTTCGCGGAATCGAGCTCGCTGAACACGAACCACAGCGCCCGCAGCGCGTCGAGCCCTTGAAGCCAGCCGAAGTCGTAAGGCTCGCGGTCGTCCATGGACTCCTTCTTTCCGCTCTGGAGGTAGTTCACGCAGACCGCGATCACGTCGAACTCCCGCGCGAGCGACTGCGGGCTCGCGGTGCCGACGCAGTCCGTCCCGCCCCAATTGTGCAGCGTGAGGAAGACGCCGGTGCGGGGGCCGACGTTGGCGCGCGCGCCGCCGGGATAATGCACGAGCACGCGGACCTCGCGCGGCCCGGGCCGCGCGGGCCATTCCTGCGCGGGGATCATCACGGGCCCGTCGCGCTCGGGGAGCTTTGGCCAGACGGGTTCGGCCGCGTGAATCACCAGCGCCACGGCAAGGGCGAACCCGGAGGCAACGCGGGGCACGACTCCGTTGCGGGAAGGAAAGTGCGCGCGCATCGTGTCCAATTTCAGACCAGACTTCATGGCGACCTCTTCACCAGTTCAACGCGATCGCCGCGAGCCCGCCGAGCGCTCCGAGCGCCCACACCACGGCCACCGCCTTCGCCTTGCCCAAGCCGCGCCGCACGAGCCGGTGAGAGATGTGGTTTGTGTCGCCAATCCAGAACGGCATGCGCGCGCGCGCGCGAATCCAGACCACGCACACCAAATCGCCGAGCGGCACCGCGAGCACCAGCAACGGCGAGAGCACGGCGAGCGGCCGCGGCGATCCCGCCGAGTAGAAGTGCGGCAGAATGGCCAGCACCGCGAGCAGGTAGCCGACGAGGTGCGCGCCCGAGTCGCCGATGAAGACGCTCGCCTTCGGGAAGTTGAACGGGAGAAATCCGAGCAGCGCGCCGCTCACGAGGAACGCGAGCAACGCCACCAGATACTGCCCGTGTATCGCCGCGATCGCGCCGAGGCAGGCCGCCGCGATCACGCCCAGCCCGCCGCAAAGGCCGTTCATGTTGTCGAGGAAGTTCATCGCGTTCGCCAGCGTGACGATCCACAGGATGGTGACGGCGTAGCTGAACGCCACGCTCGGCACGAACAGCGTAATCCGCACGCCCGCCGCCGCGACCAGCGCGGCGATGGCGAACTGCCCCGCGAACTTCGTCCGCGCCCGAAGCTCGTGTTTGTCATCCAGCCAGCCGAGCACGAGCATTCCGAGCGCGCCCGCGAAGATCGCCGCAAGCTGGACCGCGCGCCGCTCGAAACCGTGCTCGAGCCTTCCGGACAAGGCGGTTTCCGCGCCCAGCCAGCCCGCCTTCACCACCACAAACGCGCCAAGCAGCGGGATCACCAATCCCGTGAACACCGCCAGCCCGCCTGCCAGCGACGTGGGCTGGTCGTGCCCTTTCCGGTGCCCGGGGTCATCCACGAGGCCCGCGCGCAGACTCCACGCGCGCCACAGCGGCATGGACGCGAGCGTCGCGGCGAAGGCGCCGACGAACGCGAGCAAATAAGCGCCGACGGGAAAGTTCATGGGATTGCCGGTTGCCGGTTGCCGGTTGCCGGTTGCGGAAGCGCGAGTCGCAAGTAGAGGGCGTGCAGTTCATCCACCATGCGCTCGACGGTGAATTCGGATTTGACCAGTTCGCGGCCGCGCGCGCCGAGCCGCGCGCGGAGTTCGTCGCTCTCGCACAGTAGCGCGAGCTTGGATGCGACCGTCTCGCGCTCGCCCGCGGGCACGAGGAAACCCGTCCCGCCATCGAGGCACACCTCGCGCGCGCCGTCGCAGTCGTAGGCCACCACGGGTTTGCCGGCGGCGAGCGCCTGCGGCAGCGCGCGCGCCAGCCCTTCGCGAGTCGAGAGGTGCGCCACCGCATCCATCACGCCCGTGAAGCGCGGCACGTCCGCGGGCGGGATGAGCCCGGCGAAGGTGACGCGTCCGGCAAGCCCGAGTTGCCGGGCGCGTGCTTCCAGCCGTGCGCGCCAGGGGCCGCCGCCGACGAGCAGGAGTTTGACCCGCGGGCACCGGGCCAGAAGTCCGGGGGCGAGGTCGAACAAGTCATCGTGCCCCTTGAGTTCCGTGAGCCGGGCGATCATGCCGACGACGAAGTCTCCGGGGGCGAGGCCGAGCCGGGCGCGCAGTCGCGGGTCGTTGGTCGCGGCGAGGAAGGGCGCGAGATCGAAGCCGCTCACGATGCGCGTGAACTGCTCCGGCCTCCCGATGCCCGCGGCGAGGTATTGGCGCGACATCGCGTCGGCCACGCTGACAAAGTGCGTGGTGGCCCGGGCCGCGTATCGTTCGGCGGACTTGAATGCGAGGTTGGCAAACGCGCCCTGCCACGGGCCGAACGACGGGCCGTGAATGGTGTGGATGATCACCGGCACGCCCGCGCGTCTCGCCGCGGACCGGCCGAGAATCCCGGCCTTCCCGCTGTGCGTGTGGACGATGTCGGGTTTCGTCTCGCGAAAAATGTTCGTGAGGTGTCGAAGCGCCAGCCAGTCGCTCGCGGGGGAGACGGGGCGGACGAGTTCCGGGACGAGGGTGAGCAGGCCGGGCACGGCGCTGGCCTGGGATTCGAGCGAGCCTTCGGGTCCGGTGGTGGGGCCGGAGATGAGCCGGACGTCCAGCCCGGGTTTCGCGCGCAGGCCGAGGACGCTTGCGAGGGTGTTTTCTTGCGCGCCGCCGAGAATCAGGCGTGTGATGACGTGGGTGACGCGCATCGCCGCGGGTTCATTTGCCGGTGGCTTGGAGCTGTTTGAGGCGTTCGGTGGCGCGGACGGCGTCGGGCGCGCCGGGTGAAGCGACCTGGATCCCGCGCTCAAAATGCCGGCGCGCGGCCGCGGGCTGGTCGCGCTTGAGCGCAATCTCCGCCAGGCCGAAGTGCCCCGCCGGCATCGCGGGCGCTATTCGCGCAAGCTCGGCGTAGTCGCGCCCGGCGGCATCGAGGCGGCCGGCCGTGAAGTGAACGAGGCCGCGGTTGATGAGTGCGTTGACATTTGAGGGTTGGATGGCGAGCGCGCGGTCGAGGGCCGTGAGGGCGCGTTCAGGCAGGTTTAACCGGGCGAAGAGCGAGCCGAGATTCGAGAGCGCCCGGACGTCGTCGGGGGTGACTTGCAGGAGCGTCTCGAGCGTGGCCGCGGCGTTGGTGAGCTGGTTGGCAAACATCTGCACCTGGAAGAGCGATTCCAGCACGGCCGTATTCCGCGGTTGCAAGGTCCGCGCGCGGGCGAGCAGCGCCTCGGCGGCTGTAAAGTTGGTGCGCTGCAATTGCGCGAGCCCGTCGAGGCGGAGCAGCATCGCCTCGTTCGCGGCCACCTCGCCGCGAAACTCTGCCGAGGCGCGGAGCGCGCGGAGTTCGGCATCGACCGCGTCCGTGCGATGCGCCTGCAGCAGGGACTCGGCGATGGTGTAGCGGACGGCGAAGCTCCCCGGGTGGAGCGCCCGTGCGCGGGCAAGTTGGTGGAGGGCCTGCCGTTGGAGGGCGGTGGATTGAAAGGCGCGGCCAAGTTGGAAGGCGAGCTCGGGCTCGTCCACGGGGCCGTGGGCGGTGAAGAGTGAGATCCACGCGCCGCTTTCGCGGATGAGTTCGGAGGATCTTGCGGTGAAGTTCGTGCCGACGGGCTTGCCGGCGCGCAGCGCCTCGTTGACCCCCAGATTCAGCCGCGCCGCCGGGTTGGTGTTGAGCTGCACGCAGGCGGCGAAGGCCTGCCCGGCGGTTTCGAGGGCGGCGGCGCGTTGCAATTCCACGCCCCAGAAGTTGAGCGCGGCGGAGTAGAAGCCTCCCAGCGCGGGGCCAGCGACCGACTTGCCGGACGGCGCGCGGCGCAGCGCGGCGAACCCCGGCATCGCGGCTTTCCACAAGGCTTGGTTCGCGGCGATTTCCTCCGCAGTGGCGGGCGGCGGGGTCATCACGCCGGGCGCGTAGGGGCGCAAGTCGAACACGACGCCGCGCGGGACGAGATGGTGCGTCTCGAGCAACGGCGTGGCCCAGCACGGGTGGAGATAGAGCAGGGGCTGCTTCGCGCTGACGGCGCCGAGCCGCTGCGTCCACTCCACGGCTGACAACGAGTTTGTCCGGGGCACGGCAGCCGCGACCTCGGGCCACAGGCCGGGGTGTTTTCGCGCAAGTTTGCGATGATACGAAACGCGCGGCAGCCAGCGCATGTCCACCAACACCGGCGCCGCTGCGCGCGGGTCGGCGACCGCAGCCTGCAACATCAGCAGGTCCGGCCGGTCGCTGAGCAGCACGGCGCCTTGCGGCAGCACGGCGGCGCCCATCCCGGCGAAGTCGCGAAGCGCGAGCCCGTTCTGTGCGCGGAGGTCGCCGAGGTTTCGCTGCGCGAGCATCAGGGGCACGGCGACGACCGCCACGCACACGGCGGCGGCGCAAAGATGGTTGAGCGCGCGAAGCGGCAGCGCTTCCTTGCGCCACGAACCCTGGCCGTCCGGGCTCGCGACGAGCAGCAGGAAATGCCCGGCAAAGTTCCCGACGGCGAGCGCGCCCAGCAGCGAGAAAGTCAAAAACGGAACTCCAAGCCCCAGCGCGCGGGTGCCGAAATCCGGATCAAACGCCACCCACACGCCGACCGCCAGGAACACCGCCTGCACGACACGCAGGAGCAAGCCCGTGATCGCCGTGCCCGCGGCGCTCGTGTCGCCCGAGGCCGTGGACCACCGCACGGTCATCAACAGCGCCGGCACGACCGTCACAAGCGCAAGCAGCAACGCGCGCGACCGCGGGAAACCGAGCAACTGGTTCTTTTGCGTGCCGAGCTCGATGCGAATCAACTCAAGAAATGTCCCGACGTTGTCCGGGTCGCGCAGGATCAACCACGGCGGGATCAGGTAGAGCAACAACCCCGGCAGTCCGCAGCCGAGCATCGTCTGCAGGAATCGGCCGTCGAGCACGGCGCGCCCCTTCAGCACGACGAGCGCCCCGAGCGCGAGCGGGAAAAAACCGACCAGCGCGTAGTTGTCGGCCGCGCCTAACCCGTAAAGCAGGGCAAACTGGAACAGCCACGAATCCTTCCGCGTGAGCCGGAACTCCAGCAGGCACCGGACAAGCGCGACGAAGATCAGCAGGCCCAGCATCTCGCCCGTCGCGGCGGTCGCGTGTTCCCAGAACGTGAATTGAAAACCGAGCACCGCGACCGCGAGCACGGGCGGAATCCAGCGCAGCCGGACGTCGAGCAAGGCGTGCTCGTTGCGCGCGCGCTGCCGCTGTTCGCGCGTGCGGTCGCAGGGGAAGATGGCGACCGACCGCGCCAGCAACGCGAGCGTGAGCGCCGCGCAAACCGCGGCAAGGACATTGAGCGCGAGGGGTTGCGCACCCGGCGGCAGCCAGCGAACCGGGGCGGAGACCAGGTGGAAGAGCGGCTTGACCAGCGTGGGTTCCCACCAGTTCCAACCCGTCACCGTTGCGACCACGGGCAGGCTGGCGAATGTGACCCAAGGCGAGAGCGTCGCCAGATACAGCGCCAGCGCGGCCGCACCGAGAATCCACGGCAGTCGCGCGCAGACAAATCCGGCGGGCGATGTGGAGCGCTCTTCCATGCGTGCGACGATGAAAGTTGAGACCATCCGCGCGGGAGGCACAAGCGGATTGTCAGGCGCGCGATTCCGGGCCGCCGGTCGACTCAAACGCAGGACCGTCGCGGGGTTTTCCCGTTTGCAACACCTCTGTGGTTGGCGTAGTAATCACGTCCCGCTTCGGCGGGCGTGAATGAATCCGGCAGTCGAAATCTACGACACGACCCTGCGCGATGGCTCGCAGGGCGAGGGCATCAACTTCTCAGTCGCGGACAAGCTCCGCCTCGCCGAGCGCCTTGACGCCTTCGGCATTCACTACATCGAGGGCGGCTGGCCCGGCAGCAACCCGAAGGACATCGAGTTTTTCGCGCAGGCGAAGCGCCGCAGATTCCGCAACGCGAGGCTCGCCGCGTTCGGCTCCACGCGCCGCAAGGGCGTGAGGGTCGAGCGCGACGAACAGGTGCGCCTGCTGCTCGACGCGGGCACGAAGGTCGTTACGATCTTCGGCAAGACGTCGATGCTGCACGTGAAGGAAGTGCTGCGCTGCTCGCCCGACGAAAACCTCGGCATGATCGCCGACACCGTGCGCTTCTTGAAAGACCACGGGAAGTTCGTCATCTACGATGCGGAGCATTGCTTCGACGGCTACAAACTCGACCGCGATTACGCCATCGCGACGTGGCGGGCCGCGGAGAAGGCCGGTGCGGACGTGGTCGTCCTGTGCGACACGAACGGTGGCTGTCTTCCAACCGACATCGCCGCAGTCACGCGCGACGCGATAGGCAACCTGACCTGCAAGGTTGGCATCCACTCGCACGACGACATCGGCGTGGGCGTGGCCAACGCGCTCGCGTCCATCGAAACCGGTGCGACGCACGTGCAGGGCACCATCAACGGCTACGGCGAGCGCACGGGCAATTGCAACCTCACGAGTGTGCTGCCGTGCCTGCAACTCAAGATGAGATTGCGCTGCCTGCCCGACGCCTCGATGCGCAAGCTCAAGGACTTGTCGCAGTTCGTGGACGAGGTCGCCAACCTCCGCCACAACCCGCGCCAGCCGTGGGTCGGCCCGACGGCCTTTGCGCACAAGGGCGGCACGCACGTGAACGCCGTGCAAAAGGTCGCCGCGAGTTACGAGCACATTGACCCCGCGCTCGTCGGCAATGCGCGCACCGTGCTCATCAGCGACCTTGCCGGCCGCAGCAACATCGTCCTCAAGGCGCGCGAGCTCGGCCTCAAGCTCACGAACGACACGCCCGAACTGCGGCAGATTCTCGACACCATCAAGCAGCGCGAACACGAGGGCTTCGAATACGAGGCCGCCGAGGCTTCCCTTGCGCTGCTCATCCGCGGCATCCTCGATCACAAGCCCCAATTGCTCTTCACCGTGGACGCCTACCACGTCTCGATGCGCCGCGACGCAAAGGAATCCGTGTGCGAAGCGACGGTGAGGGTGCGCGTCGGCGACGTGGTGCATCATACGGTCTCCGAGGGCGACGGCCCGGTGAACGCGCTCGACGGCGCGCTCCGCACCGCGCTGGCGAAGTCTTTTCCGCAGCTCAAGCGCGTGACGCTGACCGACTACAAGGTCCGCATCCTCGACGGGGTGGCCGGCACCGGCGCGAAGACCCGCGTGCTCATCACCTCCACCGACGGCCGGCGCGAGTGGGGCACCGTGGGCGTGAGCGAGAACATCATCGAGGCAAGCCTGCAAGCGCTCGTGGACTCGATGGAGTTCGCGCTGCTGAAGAAGTGATTTCAAAACCACGAAGACGCAAAGACCACACAGAACCCGACTCGCTGTGAACCTTCGTGCACTTCGTGCCTTTGTGGTTTTCCTCCCATGACCGAGATTACCAAAGCCTACGAACCGCAGTCCGTGGAGGACAAATGGTATGACTTCTGGGTGAAGCAAGGCTGCTTCACTGCCGACCCGGCGCGCGTCAGCGAGAAGCGCCCGGCGTATTCCATCGTCATCCCGCC